>NZ_VIRJ01000019.1:0-180789 GCF_006874435.1 Microbispora sp. KK1-11
ACAATTTGGTGACTGGATTTCAGAGGTGTTCTCTCCCGACCTGCCCCCCCCCCCGCCCGGGGGCTCGGGGGTGGGGTCCTCCCCCCCGTAAACCCCTCCCCTTTCTCCGTCTCCGCCCCCCCCCCGGCCGAGGTCCTCGCATCCCGGCGGCGCCCCGCCGCCGCGCCGGGCAGCGCGGGAGGGGCGGGCGCCCGCCTCTGGGGCGCGATGGAGGAGGGACGCCTCACGCTGCGGGCGCATCCCTTCGCCTGCGCTCCGCTGCCCTACGCGGACATGCCGCACGATCTGCGGGAGGAGTTCGCGTCGGCCTCGCTGACCGTCATGAAGGGCGACCTGAACTACCGGCGGCTCGTCGGCGACCGGATGTGGCCGGCGAGCACGCCGTTCGCCGCGGTCACCGCCTACTTCCCCGGGCCGGTCGTCGCGCTGCGCACGCTGAAGTCGGACGCGCTCGTCGGCGTGCCGGAGCGCACGCTGGCGGAGCTGGACGCGGCCGGCCGCCCCTGGCGTACCACCGGCACCCATGCCATGGTCCAGGCCCGCCCCTGAGCGGCCGCCGGATCCGTCCGCGTGCTTCGGCCTTCTCGTCCGCCGGCGCCGGCTCAGGCACGCGCCTGGCCTTCCACGAGTTGGGCCAGTCGGTCCCAGGCCGGGGATGAGGCTCCGGGCTGGGTCTGCCCGGCCAGCCGCGCGATATCCGGGTTACGGACGGGGCGGGTCTCGGATCGGCCGTGCTGTCTGGCGAACCAGCTCCGCGTGCGGTCCGCGAGGGCGGGGAGGCGGGGATCGCTCGGCGGCCAGTCGTAGGCGGCGTCGTGGTCGAGGTAGAGCGCGCGGAACTCCGGGTCGGTCATGAGCTCGCGTTTCTCGGCGATCCACAGGGCGGCGTCCTCGGGTGAGGCCGTCTGCATGAGGATCCAGCCGTCGCGTTCCAGCTGGATCTGGCGCTCGCTGACGCCGAGCCGGCGCAGATCGTCGAGATGGTCGGCGACCTCCGGGGAGACGAAAAGCCGGTCGCCACCGCGCAGCTGGGCGAGTTGGTCGCGGACTCGCCGCAGGTGCGCGATGCGGTCTCGGAGGT
This sequence comes from Microbispora sp. KK1-11, assembly GCF_006874435.1. Taxonomy (NCBI): domain Bacteria; kingdom Bacillati; phylum Actinomycetota; class Actinomycetes; order Streptosporangiales; family Streptosporangiaceae; genus Microbispora; species Microbispora sp. KK1-11. The sequence continues at coordinate 1,082 of NZ_VIRJ01000019.1, forward strand.
CGCGGTCGATCTCGGCGATGGCCGCCGTGAGCGCATCGGGGTCGGCGTGGAGGAGGTCCTTGACGCGGGCCAGCGGCACGCCCGCCTGCGTCAGAGTCTTGATCTTGACGAGGTCGACGGCGTCTTCGGCGGTGTAGCGCCGGTAGCCGGACGAGTCGCGGCCGGGCTCGGGGAGCAGACCGCGCTTGTGGTAGTGGCGGACGGCTTTGATGGTCACTCCGGCGTAGTCCGCGAGCCGGCCAATCGTGATCACGCTGGACATCCTTCCACCGGACCGTCACGCCCGCCGGGTCAGGCGGCCGCCGCCGTTGCGGAAACGCGCTCCGCCGTCGCGGACGTCGTGGTAGGAGACGAGCAGCAGTCGCAGGTATCCGTCGAACGTCTCCAGTGGGTATCCGGCGGGTGCGAAAAGGCCGGGCCGGATCGGCACGTAGCGCTGCGGCGGGGCGGAGGTCATGCCGCCGGCGAACTCGGTGAAGATCCGCTTCTGTGATTCGTCCGCCGGTTCGTACGTCGTCCGCTCCTCGAGCTGACCCTCGACGACGCGGACGTCGATGCGCAGCTGATCGGAGCGGTAGGTGCCCGCATAGGGGGTGAGGTCGACGTCCTGTTCCGACTCGGTGATCAGGGTGGGGATCCGGACGCCGAGATGCTCGCTCAGGAGCCACTGCAGGATCCGGTCGTGCAGCACGATCGCCCCCGGAGTGTTGCCGAAGGCGGCGAAGACCAGGTCGTGTTCGGGCACGACGCACAGGATGGACACACCGCCGGGCGACGCGCCCGACATGGCGAGCACGGTCGTGTCGCCGAACGGGTACCGCACCCAGCCCAGGCCCATCGGCGGGACGTTCGGGGTCGCCATGTCGTACGAGACCTGCTGCATCAGCGCGGTCGACTCGGCCGACAGAACACGTGCGCCCGATGGGGACAGACCGCCCGCGAGGTGGGTGCGTCCGAAGGCGAGCAGGTCGGCGATGGTGCCGATCGGTGTGCCGCCGGCCGGCCCCCAGGTTTCTGGCAGCATGAACATGCCCGTGGGCCTTGCCGCCATGCTCCGCGGGTCGGGGAAGTGACCGATCGCCGTGCTGCGCAAGATGGCCTGCTCGGCCGAGGTGCCGGAGTCCTTCATGCCGACGCGTGCGTAGATGTCGCGCTCGAGCAGCTCGGGGAAGGGCGTGCCGGTCACCACTTCCAGCAGGCGGCCCGCGACGATCATGCCGCCGTTGCTGTAGCTGAGCTGCTCGCCGGGTTCGAACAGGGTGCCGCAGCCGCTCGCGAGGCCGTGGACGTAGCTCTTCAGAGCGTCGCGGCCCTTGGCGTCGGGGAAGAACAGGTCCGCGTCGATGCCGTTGGTGTGTGAGATGAGGTGCCGGACCAGGATCTTGTCCGCCGCGCCCGGTGCGGTCAGGGCGAAGTCGGGAAGGTGCCGCACCACCGGTGTGTCAAGGTGCAACAGCCCCCGCTCGACCTGCTGCAGGACCAGCGTGGTGGTCAGGACCTTGGTGACGGAGCCGAAGAGGAATCCGGTGTCCTCGCGCATCGGGGCGCCCGTGGCGACGTTCGCGGTGCCGTGGGCGACGACGACCTGCTCGCCGGCGTGGTGGACGCCGGCGACGAACCCGGGGACGTTGCCGGACTCGCAGTAGGCGGCGGCCTGCTCGCGGATCCGGGCTTCGACGGTGTGCAGCGCGTTGTCGTTCATGCGGAGCATCGTCGAACCCTGACCCAGGGGCAAGGTCAAGAGGCGGCGTGGTCGCCCCCCAGGGGAGCGCAGGGGAGCGCAGGGGAGCGCAGGGGGCGCGTCAACGCCCCTGGTAGACGGGCGGGCGCTTGTCGCGGAAGGCGCGGGAGCCCTCCTTGGCGTCCTCGGAGCCGATGACCGGCCAGCCGAACGCGTCGGAGACCTTGAACGCCTCGGCCTCCGGCATGCCCAGCGTCTCGCGGTAGGCGCGCAGGATCGCCTGGACGGCCAGCGGCCCGCAGGCGGCCACCTGGCCGGCGATCTCGCGCGCCGCCGCGAGCGCCTGGCCGTCCGGCACGACCCGGTTGAGCATGCCCATCGCGAGCGCCTCGGCCGCCGTGATCGCCCGGCCGGTGAGCAGCACGTCCATGGCGAACGCGTACGGGATCTGGCGCGGCAGCCGTACGGCGCTGCCGCCCATCGGGAACAGCGCCCGCCGTGCCTCGAACAGCCCGAGCGTGGCGCTCTCGCCGGCGACGCGCAGGTCGGTGCCGACGAGCAGTTCGGTGCCGCCCGCGACGGCGTACCCCTCGACCGCGCACACGATGGGCTTGGCGGGCAGCGCCTCGGGATCGCGCAGCAGGCCCTTCCAGTGGTAGTCGGGGATCTCGGCGGCTCGGCGGCGCACCCGCTCGTCCTCGGACGGCGTGCCCATGGCCTTGAGGTCGGCCCCGGCGCAGAACGTTCCCTCCGCGCCGGTGAGGATGCCGACCCGCACCTCCGGCTCGTCCGAGATGTACTGCCATGCTTCGGCGAGCCCCACCAGCATGTCCTGTGAGAGCGCGTTCCTGGCCTCGGGCCGGTCCATCGTGACGATCACCACGTGACCGTCGCGCTCGATCCGGCAGTGCGGGGTGCTGATGGGCAGGAGCTCCACAGGTGTCCTCCGGCTGGGTGGCGTCACCGGCTCGATCAAACGCTTGTTAGACATGGCGCGCGGGGTTAGTCTGCCCGCAAGAACTAGAACCGATTCTCATCTGAGTCGCTCCGCATTGCCAGGTCTTGTCAGCGTCGTGCCGGCGTGCTTCACTTCGGGGCCGCTCGCGCCGCGGACGCCCCGGCAGTGCGGCCTTAAAGGAGCTGGCATATGGGCTCACTCGGTTTCTGGAGGCTGGCGCAGGCCGACCCGGCGTGGATCGCCGCGGTCGATCCCGACGGAACGGAACATCCCGCGGGCGAGCTGCTCGCCAGGGCCAACCGCATGGTCCACGGCCTGCGCGAGCTGGGCCTGCGTCCCGGGGACGGCATCTGCGGCCTGCTGCCCAACGGCGCGGACGGCCTCGTGCTCTACCTCGCCGCCCTCCAGGCGGGGTGGTACTACACGCCGGTCAACTGGCACCTCACCGGGCCCGAGATCGGCTACATCGTCGCCGACAGCGAGGCCGCCGCGTTCTTCGCCCACGAGCGGTACGCCGCGGAGGCCGTCAGGGGCGCCCAGGAAGCCGGGATCGCCGCCGACCGGTGCTTCTCCTACGGCGAGGTCGAGGGCTTCCGGCCCGTGGCCGAGCTGACCGACGGCAGGCCGGACAGCACGCCCCCCGACCGTACGGCCGGGGCCACCATGCACTACACCTCGGGCACCACCGGCAGGCCGAAGGGCGTGCGGCGGGCGCTCACCGGCCTCGACCCCGACGACTCCGCCGAGCTGATGACGGGCCTGCTGCGGCTGTTCGGCGTGACGACGGGCCGGCCGAACGCCCACCTGGTCACGTCGCCGAGCTATCACACGGCGGTCACCCAGTTCGCCGGTACGGCGCTGCACATGGGGCACACGCTCGTCTTCATGGACAAGTGGGACGCGGAGGAGACCCTGCGCCTGTGCGAGCGCCACCACGTGACGAACTCCCACCTGGTGCCGACGCACTTCAAGCGGCTGCTGTCGCTGCCCGAGGAGACGCGGCGCTCCTACGGCCTGTCGTCGCTGCGCTGGATGATCCACGCCGCCGCGCCCTGCCCGGTGCCGGTCAAGTGGCAGATGCTGGAGTGGTGGGGCGACGTGATCTACGAGTACTACGCCGCCACCGAGGGCGGCGGCACGATCGCCACCCCCGAGGACTGGAAGAAGCGGCCGGGCACGGTCGGGAAGGCATGGCCGGGCAGCGAGCTGCTGATCGTGGACGACGAGCTCGCGCCGGTGCCCGCGGGCACGCCCGGCTCCGTCTACATGAAGATGGGCATCTCCTTCGAATACAAGGGCGACCCGGAGAAGACCGCGGCCAACCGGCTCCGCGACTACTTCACGGTCGGGGACATCGGTTACCTGGACGAGGACGGCTTCCTGTTCCTCTGCGACCGCAAGGCCGACATGATCATCTCGGGTGGGGCCAACATCTACCCGGCCGAGATCGAGAACGAGCTGCTCGTCCACCCCAAGGTCGCCGACGCGGCGGTGTTCGGCATCCCGGACGACGAGTGGGGCGAGCGCATCAAGGCCGTCGTCGAGCCCGCGCCGGGCGTGGTGCCCGGGCCCGAGCTGGCCGAGGAGATCCTCCGCTCGCTGGAGGGACGCCTGGCCCGGATGAAGTGGCCGAGCTCGATCGACTTCATCGACCAGATGCCCCGCGAGCCGAACGGCAAGCTGCTCAAACGCAAGCTCCGCGCCCCCTACTGGGAAGGCAGGGACCGTGCCATCTGACATGTCCGAGGACCTGGTCGCGACGCACGTCCTGGAGTTCCCCGGCGGTTACACCCGGACGACCGGGCCGGTCATCGGGCGGTTCCTCACCGAACTGCGCGACCGGCGGCTGGTCGGGGTCCGAACGGCCGGGGGACGGGTGCTGGTGCCGCCGCTGGAGTACGACCCGGACACGGGCGAGCCGGTCGCCGAGGAGTACGTGGAGGTCGGACCGGCCGGGACCGTCCAGGCGTGGGCCTGGGTCGGCTCCCCGCGCCCCGGCCACCCGCTCGACCGGCCGTTCGCCTGGGCGCTGATCAGACTCGACGGTGCCGACAGCGCCCTCGTCCACGCGGTGGACGCGGGGAGCCCGAAGGCGCTGCGGCCGGGCATGCGGGTGCGCCCGCGCTGGCGGGCCGCCACCACCGGGCACATCACCGACATCGAGTGCTTCCTGCCCGAGGTCGCCTCGCTGGTCGCACCGGTTCGGGCCGAGTATCGCGTCACGCCGGGCCGGGCGCTCACCCGGTTCCTGGAGGGCGTGCGCGACGGGCGGTTCGTCGGCGGCCGGTGCGCCGAATGCGCCGCCGTCTACGTGCCCTACCGCGAGTCGTGCCCCGCGTGCGGCTCGGTGATCGAGGAGGAGGTGGAGGTCGCCGACACCGGCACGGTCACCACCTTCGCGATCAACAACCTGCCCGACCCCCGGGCCCCCGAGGTGCCGTTCGTCTCCGCGTACGTGCTGCTGGACGGCGCGGACACGCCGATGATCACGCTGATCGGCGGGGTGCCGGCGCACGAGGTGCGGCAGGGCATGCGGGTGCGCGCCGTATGGGTGCCGCCCGAGGAGCGGACGCTGTCGATGACCAACGTGAAGTGGTTCGAGCCGACCGGGGAGCCGGACGCCGACCTCGACGAAAGCGGAGGTGGTGCCTGATGCGGGACGTCGCGGTCGTCGCCTTCGCCCAGACCGTCCACACCGGCCACGACACCGGGCTGGCCGAGCCGGAGCTGCTGCTGCCGGTGATCGACGAGGTCAAGCGGGCCACCGGGCTGAAGAGGTTCGGCTTCACCTGTTCCGGCTCGTGCGACTACCTGGCCGGGGCGCCGTTCTCGTTCGTCTCGGCGCTCGACGCGGTCGGCGCCTGGCCGCCCATCAGCGAGAGCCACGTCGAGATGGACGGAGCCTTCGCGCTGTACGAGGCGTGGGTGCGCCTTCAGCACGGCGACATCGACACCGCGCTGGTCTACGGCTTCGGCAAGTCGTCGATGTCGGACATCCGGGAGATCATGACGCTCCAGCTCGATCCGTACTATCTGGCGCCGCTCGGGCTCGACCAGGTGTCGTACGCCGCGCTGCAGGCCGCCGCGGTGAACGCGGACAGGGCGGGGCTGGACGAGATCGTACGGCGCAGCCGCGCGGACGGCCGGGCCAACCCCTACGCCCTCGACCTGCCCGATCCTTCAGGGGAGGAGTTCGAGGTCGAGCCGCTGCGGCCGTACGACGTCGCGCCCGTCACGGATGGGGCGGCGGCCGTGGTGCTGGCCGCGGGGGACCGCGCCCGCGAGCTGGCCGGGCGGCCCGCCTGGATCACCGGCATCGCCCACCGCGCCGAGCCCCACTACCTGGGCATGCGCGACCTCTCCCGGTCGGTGTCCACCGCCGACGCGGGCCGGGCGGCCGGGGTGGGCAAGGGCCCGGTCGACGTGGCGGAGCTGCACACCCAGTTCAGCCATGAGGAGCCGATCCTGCGCGAGGCGCTCGGCCTGTCCGCCGGCGTGACGGTCAACCCGTCGGGCGGGCCGCTCGCGGCCAACCCGGTCATGGCCACCGGCCTGATCCGTGTGGGCGAGGCGGCCCGGCGGATCCTCGACGGCTCGGCCGGCCGCGCGGTGGCGCACGCCACCTCGGGACCGTGCCTGCAGCAGAACCTCGTCGCCGTGCTCGAAACGTCCGCGTAGGGAGTCGCCGTGGGAAACCGCTGTGCCGTCATCGGCGTGGGCCAGACCCGCTACCAGACCAGACGGCGGGACGTGTCGCTGGCCGGGCTGGTCCGCGAGGCCGCCCTGCGGGCACTGGAGGACGCCGGCCTGACGTTCGCCGACATCGACGCGGTCGTCATCGGCAAGGCCCCCGACCTGTTCGAGGGCGTGATGATGCCGGAGGCGTACCTCGCCGACGCGCTCGGCGCGGCCGGCAAGCCGGTGATGCGCGTGCACACGGCAGGCTCGGTCGGCGGCTCGACCGCGCTGGTCGGCGCGTCGCTCGTCCAGGCCGGGGTGCACGGGCGGGTGCTGGTGGTCGCCTTCGAGAAGCAGTCGGAGTCGAACGCCACCTGGGCCCTGACCACGCACCTGCCCTTCAACGCCTCCCTGGTCGTGGGCGCGGGCGGCTACTTCGCGCCGCACATCAGGGAGTACATGCGCAGGTCGGGCGCCCCGGACCACGTCGGCACGCTGGTCGCGGTCAAGGACCGGCTGAACGCGCTGAAGAACCCGTACGCCCACCTGCGCATCCCCGGGATCGACCGGCAGATGGTCGAGTCGACCCCGATGCTGTGGGAGCCGATCCGCTACCTGGAGACCTGCCCGTCGTCCGACGGCGCCTGCGCGATGGTGCTCGCGGCCGAGGACAAGGTGACCGGCACGCCGGCCTGGATCCACGGCACGGCCATGCGCTCGGAGCCCATCATGCTGGCGGGCCGCGACGTCGTCAGCCCACAGGCGGGCCGCGACTGCGCCGCCGACGTCTACCGCCAGGCCGGGATCACCGACCCGCGCCGGGAGATCGACGTCGCCGAGGTGTACGTCCCGTTCTCCTGGTATGAGCCGATGTGGCTGGAGAACCTCGGCTTCGCCGCCGAAGGGGAGGGCTGGAAGCTCACCGAGGCCGGGTGCACGGCCCTCGACGGCGACACCCCGTGGAACGCCTCGGGCGGCGTGCTGTCGTCCAACCCGATCGGCGCCTCCGGCCTCATCCGCTTCGCCGAGGCGGCGCTCCAGGTGCGGGGCATGGCGGGGGAGCACCAGGTCGAGGGGGCGCGGCTCGCGCTCGGCCACGCGTACGGCGGAGGCGCCCAGTTCTTCGCGATGTGGATCGTCGGCAGCAGTAAACCCTGAGCGCGGGAGGTCCGCCGGATGGAGTTCAACCACGCCGATCTTTTCGAGGGGCTCGCCGACGCCATCGGGGACCGCGTGGCGGTGGTCTGCGGCGACGACCGCCTGACCTACGCCGAGCTCGACGCCCACGCCAACCGGCTCGCCCACCACCTGGCCGCGTGCGGCGTCGGCCACGGCACGCACGTCGGCATGCAGCTCTACAACGGAGTGGAGTACGTCGCGGGCCTGCTGGCGACGCTGAAGCTGCGGGCCGTGCCGGTCAACGTCAACTACCGGTACGTCGAGTCGGAGCTGCTCTACCTCTACCGGGACTCCGGCGTCGGGGCGCTGCTGTTCGACGTGGAGTTCGACGACCGCGTCGCGGCCGTGGCCGCGCAGGTCCCCGGGCTGCGCCATCTCGTCGCCGTCGGCGGCCCCACGGCCGTGCCGGGCGCGGTGCCGTACGAGGAGGCGGTGGCGGGGCAGCCCGATGGCAGGGGATTCCCGCCCCGGTCCGGCGACGACGTGTACGTCATCTACACCGGCGGCACGACCGGCATGCCCAAGGGCGTGATGTGGCGGTCGGAGGACCTGTTCTACGCCTTCGGCGGCGGCAACCCGTACGGCGAGCCGCTGAAGACGCCCGAGGCGGTGATCGAGCAGGCGCGCGGCGCGGCGTCACCGGTCGTCATGATGACGGCGGCGCCGCTGATGCACGGCGCGGCGCAGGTGGGCACCTTCATCGCCTGGTGGATGGGCGGCACGATGGTGTACGTCCGCAGGTTCGACGCCGCCGCCGTGCTGCGCGCGATCGAACGGGAGAAGGTCGTCAGCCTGAACATCACCGGCGACTCCATGGCCCGCCCGCTCGCCGACGAGATGGCCGCCGGCTCCTACGACCTGTCGTCGCTGTTCGCGCTCAGCTCGACCGGGGCGATCCTCAGCGGGGCCGTACGCGCCCGGCTGGAGGAGCTCCTGCCAGGCCGGATGATCCTCGACAACTTCGGCTCGACCGAGTCCGGATACACGGCGTCCGCCGTCGACGGGTCGTCGCCCGAGTCGGGCCTGCGCTACCGGCCCAACGCCAGCGCCTCCGTGGCCGTGCTGGACGAGACGCTGACCCCGGTCGCGCCGGGCTCGGGACGGATCGGCACCGTGGCCAGGACCGGCCGGATCGCGTCCGGCTACCACAACGACCCGGACAAGACCGCCCGCACCTTCGTGACCGACGCCCACGGCGCCCGGTGGCTGCTGACCGGCGACCTCGCCACGGTCGAGGAGGACGGCACGATCCGCATCCTCGGCCGCGGCTCCCAGTGCATCAACACCGGAGGGGAAAAGGTCTTCCCCGAGGAGGTCGAGGCGGTGCTCAAGGGACATCCCGCCGTGTTCGACGCCGTGGTCACCGGCATCCCCGACGAACGCTGGGGCTCGCGGGTCGCGGCCGTCGTCCAGCCGTACGACGGGACGACGCCGACGGCGCAGCAGCTCGACGCCCACTGCCGCACCCGGCTGTCGGGCTACAAGGTGCCGCGGACCTACGCGTTCGTGGAGGAGATCCTCCGCTCCCCGGCGGGCAAGGCCGACTACCGGTGGGCCGGCCAGGTGGCCGCCGTCGCATCTCAGCCGGCCGCGGGTCGGCCGGAGTAGGCGGCGGCGAGGGCGTGGAAGACCTCCTTCGGCTCCCGACCGCCGTCCTTCAGCAGCCGGACCACTCCGTAGGAGGACATGTCGAGGTCGCCGCGCGGGTCCGGGTCGTAGGTCGTGTTGTAGGCGGCGAAGGTGAACCAGAAGGCGCTGTCCACGCCCTCCTCCTCGAACACGGTGAGCAGTTCGCGCAGGTAGCGGACCTGCTCGCCCTCGTCGCGGCGGTAGTCGCCGTCCAGCCGCGGCGGATTCACGGTGTAGTCCACGATGGCCCACGCCATGCCGCCACGTGCGCCTGCCCCTGTGTAGGCGCACGTGCCGAACTCGGTGACCGCCACCGGCTTGCCGAACCGGAAGCGGGAGCGCAGCTCCTCGCGGTAGGTCGCGGCGTTGCGCTCGTCGCGGTAGGCGTCCACCGCGACGATGTCGAACGGGCTCCAGTCGACGTCCTCCCAGCCGCCCGAGGCGTACGTCACCCGTCCGCCGAAGACCGTGCGGGCGGCCTCGGCGGTCTCCGCCAGGAAGGGGTTCAGCCGCGCGGGGATCTCGGCGAAGCGGGCGTACAGCTCGGAATCTCCCGTGCCGAGCGCGGCCATGCGGTCGAAGAAGGTCTCTCCGGGCAGGAAACCGGCGCAGAAGAAGCTCAGCTCGCACCCCGTCACGAGCACCACCTCCGCGCCGTCGCGCCGCACCTCCTCGGCCCGCTCGGCGCATTCCGCGAAGTACGGCGCGAGTTCCCGCGTCGTCATCTCGCAGGGGAAGGGCGCGAACCACACCTCCAGCCCCGCGTCGGCGGCGTGCCGCGCGGCGACGCTGAGCCGTTCGGGATGCCCGCCGGTGATGCGGACGGCCGTGCAGTGCAGCTCATCGGCGATGACCCGCATCTCCGCGCGGACCGTCTCCGGGTCGAACGTCTCCCTGCTGATGTGCCCGCCCGGGAGGAAACCGGTGTCGTAGTTGATGCCCCTGCCCCTCATCGCGCGTTCCTCGTCTCGTTGTTGATCATCCACATGATCGGCCCGGAGCCGAACGCGCCCGCGACCAGGAGCCCCACCACGAGGGCGGCGATCAGCATCACGTTGGACAGCCAGACCATGGTGGACACCGGCAGCGTGAACGCGCCGATCAGCCGGGCCACGCAGTCGGCGAGCAACGCCCCGCCCCAGATGCCGCTGAAGAGGCGCTCGGCGCGGCGGAACCTGGCGGTGTTCGCGAGCCGTTCCCAGGCGGCCTCCCGCACCGGGTTCCCCCGGGTGATGAACGCGCGCATGCCCGGAGTCATCACCGGGCGCGCGGTGAACGCCGAGAGCATCATGAACAGGCTGATCACGGCGCTGAGGGCCGAGTCCTTGGCGATCATCATGCGGGCGTCGCCGGTGACGAAGCTCAGCGCGATGCCCGCCACGTTGACCGCCAGCGTCAGCCCGGCGAGCCCGTTCAGCGTGCGGTCCCTGACGATCCCGGCGACCACACGGACGGCCGGGATCACTCCGCTCACGCCCAGCGCGGCGACCTCGCTCATGCCGAACGCGCCGTGCAGGAGGTAGTAGCACGCCATCGGCGCGGCGACGTCGAGCGCCAGCGGCACGAGCATCTTGCCGAGGTTGCCCCGCTGCTGGGGCTGCTCCGCTCTTGCCGGAGCGGTCAGGGTCTCGGTCATCGGCTCCTCCAGTGCGTCTCCGTGTCCGCGTCAAGCGTCTCGAAAGCCGGAGGAGCCGGGCAGATTCAGCGATCCCGATTGCGGCAGTACAAATGTCCCGGGTAGCCGTCAGAGCTTCTTGGCGCCCTCGGTCGCGAGGGCGGCCACGGCGCCGAGGCCGAGGTAGACGACGCCGCTGCCCTGGTCGAGCCGCCGCCGGGCCCGCGCCGAGGAGCGCAGCCGCCCGGCCAGGACCGAGGCCAGCAGGGCGTACGAGCCGTCGCTGGCCATGCCGAGCGCGATCCACACGGCCCCGAGCACGAGCACCTGCGGCGCCACGGGACCGCGCGCCGGATCGACGAACTGCGGCAGGAACGCGAGGAAGAACATGGCCGTCTTCGGGTTCAGCACGTTGACCACGAACCCCTCGCCGAACAGCCGCCGGGGCGAGGCCACCTTGATCTCGGCCTCCTCCGCCTCCGTCCGCCGCACGAGCTTGCGGATGCCCAGGTAGACGAGGTAGGCCGCGCCCAGGTACTTCACGACGGCGAACGCCGTGGCCGAGGCGGCGAGCAGCGCGGTGATCCCGAACGCCGCGGCGGCGATGTGGACCAGCGAACCGGTGTGGACGCCGAGGACGGACACCAGCCCCGCCGTACGGCCCTGGGCCACGCTGCGGGTGACGATGTAGAGCACGGCGGGTCCCGGAACCAGGAGCAGCGCCAGCGTGGCGGTCGCGAACAGGGCGAGCGTGGGCAGAGTCGGCATGGCTCGGATGGTACGGACACCGCGCCCGTTCCGGCACGTGGATTTAGAGCGCGGTGTTCAGAGCGCGGTCAGCACGCGGGGGCCATCCTCGGTGATCGCGATCGTGTGCTCCATGTGGGCGGCCCGGCTGCCGTCCACGCTGTGCAGCGTCCAGCCGTCGGCCGCCGTGTGGTAACCGTCCCGGCCTCCGGCGATGAACATCGGCTCGATGGCCAGTGCGAGGCCGTGCCGCAGGGGATAGCCCCGGCCGGGCCTGCCGTGGTTCGGCACCGACGGGTCCTCGTGCATGCGGCGGCCGATGCCGTGGCCGCCGAAGTCCCTCGGCATGCCGTACCCGGCCTCCTGGGCGACCGCGCCGATCGCCGCCGAGATGTCCCCGATGCGGTTGCCCACGGTCGCGGCGGCGATCCCGGCCTCCAGCGCCCGGCGCGTGGTGTCGACGAGCTCCAGGTCGCCGGGTCGCGGCGTGCCCACGATGAACGTGACGGCGGCGTCGGCCGCCCAGCCGTCCAGTATCGCGCCGCAGTCGACGCCGACGACGTCCCCGTCACGCAGCCGGTAGTCGGTCGGGATGCCGTGCACGATGGCGTCGTTGACGGACACGCAGATCACGGCGGGGAACGGCGTCGGCGCGAAGTGCGGCCGGTAGCCGAGGAACGGGGAGCTCGCCCCGGCCTCGCGCAGCACCGCCCGCGCCGTCTCGTCCAGGTCGCTGAGCCGCACCCCGATGGCCGCGGTTTTCCGCACGGCCTCCAGCGCGCGGGCCACGACGCGACCCGCCTCCCGCATCGCGTCCAGCGCGGCGTCGGTCTTGATTTCCACCATGACATGCCCTCCCGGGGTGGCACCAATAACTATACCGGTATTAGTATCACGGTCATGGTGAGAGTGCCCCTGACCCCCGAGGAGCGGCAGCGGGGGGAGCGGTTCGGCGTCCTGCTGCGGCAGGCGCGCGGCGAGCGCAGCATGGTCGAGGTCGCCGCGGCCGCCGGGCTCTCGGCCGAGACGCTGCGCAAGATCGAGACCGGCCGCGCGCCGACCCCGGCCTTCTTCACCGTCGCCGCGCTCGCCGCCGCGCTGGGCCTGTCCCTGGACGAACTGGCCGCCGCCTGCGCCGAGGGCCCACAGGCCGCCGAATTCCGCCAAGCCGGCTGACACTCCGGCCGCGCCGTTCCCTAGGAGAGCTCGTACACCAGCGAGGTCGTCCCGCCGCCCGTGGGATCGGGCCGCCGGGTGTGTACCCAGAGCCGCGTCGTGCCCCGCACGGGCGCGATGTCGACGATCCGCTCGCCGGGGCCGCCCGCCGGCAGGGTGGACCTGGTCCATCCGCCGTCGCGCAGGGTGAGGACGTAGGGCGCGCCGGAGGCGGGACGGGCGGCCATCCACACGCCGCCCTCGGGGTCCACGCGCACCGCCGTCAGGCCCGTCCTCGTCAGGTCCGTGCCCACCTGCGCCCATCGAGTGCGGTCCCAGTGGAGGACGACGGGGCTGCCACCGTCCGCCCAGTAGGGCCCGGCCGCCCACGCCTGGCCGTCCGGCCGCACAGCCAGGTCCAGATCGCTCAGGTGGGAACGCCCGCGACAGGGCGGACGAGCGGAGTCGACGGCGCACGGGTAGGGCACGTCCTTCCATGACGCGCCGTCCCAGTGCAGCGTTCTGTCCCCCCGCTCCCGGCTGACGATCCACACATCGTCCGGGCTTGCCGCGGCGACCGCGGTGAAGTCGAAATCCGGCGGCGACGGCTGCCGGCGCCAGGCGTTGCCGCTCCAGCGCAGCACGGTGGAGGGAGCCCCGTCCGGGTCCATGCCGGTGGCGAACCAGGCGCCGCCCCGCGAATCGACGGAGATGTCGATCACTCCGCTCCACGTCGCGTCCCGGGAGAGCAGGCGCGCCCAGCGCCCGCCGGAGAACCGCCACAGGTGCTCTGCGACGGTGTCGTACTTCTGGGGGACGCTTACGGCCGCCCAGATCGTCTCCCCGGACGGAGACCCGCCGATCTCGAGCCCCCAGGCCCTGGCGAACTGCGCGGGCAGCCCGGCGCGTCTCCAGGAGGTCCCGTCCCATCGCAGCATCGACCAGCCGGGGCCCGGTCTCCTCCTGATGAACAGCGACACTCCGCCGTCCGGCGCGGGGACCATGGACAACGGAAAGTCCGCGTGGTCCCTGGCGGCGTACCTCAGGGTCCACCGCGACGACGACTCGACAGCGTGGCCGGCCGTCCATCCGGCGTCGTGCCGGGCCGTGTCGGAGGTCATCGCGGATGCGCACAGGAGGACCAGGGCGGCGACTGCTCCCGCACCGGTACGCATCCCGACATGATCGCATGAGGGCCGCAACACGGTCGCGGGGTTCGACTCATCTGAATCTTTCAGCGGTCTTCACACGTGGCGGCCTCACCGCGCCGGCGGCCGTCGGCGGCGTTCGGGGAGATGAGCGGGGGCGGCCGCCATACGTCTGGCCGCCCACGGCGAGGGCGGGCCGCAGGAGTTCCTGTACAGCGGGCGGAGGAGATCGGACGCTGGGAGCATCGCCGGCGATCAGGGGCAGCCGGCCCGAGACGGCGTGGTCAGCTCACCATGGAGGTGCCCGATGCGATTCCCCCGTGGCCGGTTACGTGGTCCGGTCGTCCTCGCGGCCGTCGTGGCCGCGGCGTCCGCGACGACCGGGCTCGTTCCGGGCGCGGCCGACGCCGCGCCCAGCGGAGCGGCTCGCGTGGCCCGCCTGCTGCCCAGCCCGGTTCCCACTCCCACCCCGACCGTGAGCGCCACGCCGAGCGTCATCGTCTCGCCGGCCGAGGTCCTCGTGCCCGAAGGGGGCTCGGCGCTCATCCACGTGCGGCTCAGCCAGAGGCCGTCGTACGGCTGGGTGACCGTCGACAGCGAGCGGCTGTTCGGCGACCCGGACCTGTCGATCGGCCCCCGGCTGCTCTTCCCCGCGGACAGATGGAGCACCTGGCAGTCCCTCATCGTCTTCGCGGAGGAGGACGACGACGCGACGGACGGCACCGCCACGTTCCAGTCCCGGATCAGTCAGCTGCCGGGCAGCGGCGTCGCCGTGTGGACCGCCAGGGAGCTGGACAACGACGTCCCCACGCCGAGTCCCAGCTGAACCTCGTCAGAAGTAGCGCGAGCTGAGGTCGTTGGCGGGCCAGAGGCGCACCTTCCCGATCTGGGCGTTGAACAGGTCGGCGAGCACGTCGAAGTCGGGCGAGCCGCTCTCCTCCCGCCGGTTGAACAGGGCGGCGTAGGTGACGCCGTTCTGCAGGCGCGCGATGTAGGTGTAGGTGCCGGGCTGTGAGCCGTCGTGCCAGGTGTTGACGTGCCCCGTCACCTGGCGCACCCACAGGCCGGCGCCATACCAGGAGCCGTACTGGTTGGCGCCGATCTCGGGCTTGGCGAGCATCCTGCCGATGGAGGTCGAGTTGAGCACCGTGTTCGGCGCGTCGAGCACCTTCGCCAGGCGCACCAGGTCGACCGCCGAGGCGATCCAGCCGCCGTTGGGGGCCTGGCAGGCCATGCTGAACCCGCCGCCGTACGGCGCGGGCAGGACCTGGCCGGACTGGTCCAGGATGGTCTGGCCCGTGTAGCGCGACTCGTAGATCACCTCTCCCGAGGCGGCCTGCGTCCGGAGCGTACGGCCCAGCCGCGGACGCGTGATGCCGAGAGGCGCCAGGACCTTCTGCCTGACGTAGGTCTCGTAGCTCGTCCCGGAGACCTTCTCGATGATCCGGCCCAGCAGCAGATAGCCGTAGTTGCTGTAGGCGAACTTGGTGCCGGGGGCGAAGTCGAGCGGCCGGGCGCTCGCGTACTTGACGATGTGGTCCTGGGTGATCGGCAGCGGCACGCCGAGCGCCTTGGCGATGGTCAGGTCCATGTGCAGGTAGTCGCCGGAGACGTCCCGGTCCCAGCCCCCGGTGTGCTGCAACAGCCGCCACACCGTCACGTTCGCCAGCCGGGAGTCGGCCGAGGTGGACAGGCCGAGGAGCTTCGCGGCCGAGGCGGTCAGGCTGAGCTTGCCCTCCTGGGCGAGCCGCATGATCGCGATGGCGGTGATGTGCTTGCTCAGGCTCGCGATGCGGAACAGCGACGTGGGCGACACGGCGGGTACGGCATGGCTGCCGTCGGAGTATCGGTAGCCCCTGGCCAGCACCAGCCTGCCGCCCTTGGAGATGGCGAGCTGCCCGCAGGTGATCCCCCGCTCCTTGATGTAGGTCTTCATCAGCGTGTCGAATCCGGCGAGCGAGGCCGGCGCCACCCCGGTGGCCTCCACGGCGGGCGCGGGGAGCACCCTCGAACCGAACGCGAGGGCGGGCACCGCGATGGCGCCCATCTGGAGGAGGTTCCTCCTGCTCAGACCTCCCTGATCCTCAGATGCGGACGCGAACAGCGACATTTTCTGCATGTCCAATTTCTAGTGGATCAACGCCGCCGTCGCCGACTTATCACGCAAATGCCTGAGGGAGGAGAGCCGCGACCAGGGCGGCGACGGCGGGCGGGTCGGGCGGCTCGCCGTACGTCGCGGCGTAGACCCGGCGGTCCGACCCCGGCAGCTCGGACACCCGCACGTCCGGGCGGCGGTGGGCGGACAGCGCCAGCCGGGGGAGGAGCGCCACGCCCAGCCCGGCCGCGACCATGGCCTGCATGGCCACGTAGTCGTCCGTGGTGAACGAGACGCGCGGCTCGAAGCCCGCCTCGGCGCACAGCGCGAGCAGGTGCGCGCGGCACCGCTCGCACCCCGCGATCCACGGCCCGTCCGCGTGCGCCGCCAGATCCCCCGCGCCGCCGTACGCCGCGGGGGTGACGAGGAAGCTCGGGTCGTCGAGCAGGTGGACGAGGCGGACGCCGTCGTCCTCGGGAGCGGTCTCGCCATAGCGGAAGACCACGGCGACGTCCACCTGGCCGGCCCGCAGCAGGCGCAGCGCCTCGGGCGGCTCGGCCTCCATCAGCCGCAGGTCCAGCCCCGGATGGTCCTGCGCGAGCCGTGCGGCGGCGGCCGGGACGAACGTGCCGAGCGCCGAGGGGAACGCGGCCAGCCGTACGCGTCCGGCCCGCAGCCCGACGTGCGCGGCGAGCTCCGCGGACGCCGCGTCGAGGCGGCCGAGGATCTCCGCGCTCCGTTCGGCGAGCAGGCGGCCCGCCTCGGTGAGGCGGATGCCGCGCCCCACGCGCTGCACCAGCTTCGCGCCCGTCTCCGCCTCCAGCCGGGCGAGGTGGTGGCTCACCGAGGGCTGCGAGTAGTGCAGCTCCCGCGCCGCGGCGGTCACCGTGCCGGTCCTGGCCACGGCCACGAGCACGCGCAGTCGTACGACGTCGAGCGGCATTCATCGATCCCGTCTATGGATTCGCCTCAGAACTTCAGTTGGACCTATTGTCCCGTCGGCGGCCAGGCTGGGAGCCATGACCGACATTCGCGACATCCTGGACGCTCGACGGCTCATCGCCCCGCACCTGCCCGAGACTCCCATGTGGTCCTATCCCGTGCTCGACGCGGCGGTCGGCGCCGAGGTCCACGTGAAGCACGAGAACGTCCAGCCCACGGGGGCCTTCAAGGTGCGCGGCGGCATCACGCTGCTGGCCCGCATGGCCGATCGCCGTCGCGGGGTCGTCACGTACTCGACCGGCAACCACGCCCAGTCCGTCGCGTACGCCTCCCGCCTGTACGGCGTGCCGTGCGCCGTCCTGATGCCGGAGAATCCGAACCCCGCCAAGGTCGCCGCGGTCGAGGCGCTCGGGGCGACCGTCGAGGTCCGGGGCGCGACGATGATGGAGACCGCCGAGCACGCGCGCGACCTCGCCGAGCGCGCGGGACGCAGGTTGATCAGCCCGGCCGACGAGCCGGACATCCTGGCCGGGGTGGGCACGCTCTACGTCGAGCTGTTCACCGCCCGGCCGGACCTGGAGGCGGTGTTCGTGCCGGTGGGCAGCGGCAGCGGGGCCGCCGCCGCGTGCATCACCGCCGCCGCGCTCGCGCCTGGCTGCCGGGTGATCGGCGTCCAGTCGGCCCAGGCTCCGGCCGCGCACGACTCCTGGCGGTTGCGGGAACCGGTGACCAGGCCCATCAAGACCGTCGTGGAGGGGCTCGCCACCGGTTCCGCGTTCGCGCTCCCGCAGGCCGTGATGCGGGACGGCCTGGCCGACTTCCTGCTGGTGGACGACGACGACATCCTGCGGGCCCAGCGGCTGCTGCTCACCGAGGCCCACACCCTGGCCGAGGGGGCGGGGGCCGCCGCGCTCGCCGGGCTGCTGGCCCGGCGCGAGGAGTTCGCCGGGCGCAAGGTGGCCGTGGTGTGCACGGGCGGCAACGCCGGCCCGGCCGAACTCGCCCGTCTACTGGCCTCGGCCGGTTAGACGACGGCAAGTAGACGACCGACCGGTCGTTCATATAGTTTGGCCGGGTGACAGAAGACGGCCGGCGGCTGCGCGGGTTGCGCAGCCGCGAGACGATCCTCCGGCAGGCGGTGGAGCTGTCCTCCGTCGAAGGGCTCGACGGGCTGTCCCTGGGGCGGCTGGCGACGGCGACCGGCGTCAGCAAGTCCGGGCTCTTCGCCCACTGGCGTGACAAGGAGCAACTGCAGCTCGACGCCGTGGAATGGGCCGTCCGGCAGTGGACCGATCAGGTGGTGGGGCCCGCTCTGCGCGCCCCCGCGGGCGTACGGCGCCTGTTCGCGCTGCACGAGGCGCGACTGGCTTTCTACGGTGACGGCGTGCTGCCCGGCGGGTGTTTCTTCTTCGCCGTGCAGGCCGAGTTCGACGACCGTCCCGGAGCCGTCCGCGACCGGCTCTCGCGGGCCATGGGCGAGTGGCAGGGGCTTCTGCGCCGGCTGGTCGCGGAGGCCGTGACGCTGGGCGAACTGACCGGCGGCGTCGATCCGGCCCAGCTGGCCTACGAGATCGACGCGCTCGGCGAGATGGTGATCATCCATTCCCGGTTGCACGACGGGGCGCAGGCCCTCGTCCATGCCCGCCGCGGCGTGCTGGAGCGCCTGCGTGCGCTCTGCCCCGACCCCGCACTTCTCCCGGAGGAATGACATGACCGCAGGTGGCGTCCACGAGACCGTGCAGGTGCATTTCGACGACCTCGACGCGATGGGGCTGCTGCACAACTCGCGCTACGCCGTGCTGGTCGAGCGGGCGATCGGCGCCTACTGGCAGCGGCTCGGCTGGGCGGCCGACCCCGCCAGGTCGGCTTTCACGGACGTGCTCATGGCCGTACGCGAGTTCAAGGTGACCTACCACGCGCCCATCGCGGAGCCGGGCGAGCAGCTGGTGCACTTCTGGCTGGAGCGGATGGGACGCACCAGTGGGGTGTACGGCTTTCGCGTCCTGTCCGCGGACCGCGCCACCGTGCACGCCGAGGGCTACCGCGTCAACGTCAACCTGGATCCGGCCACCTTCCGGCCGACGCCGTTCAGCGACGAGATCCGCGAGGCCGCCGCGCCTTTGCTGCTCCCGGCGCTCGCGGCGCATCCGGAGGCGGCGCGGTGCTGAGGTCGCGCTGGATCGCCGGGCCCGCGGTGGAACGGCCGGGACCGCTGGTCGCCGCGCTGACGGACTTCCGGACGGACCGGATGCTCGACCTGCCCGGCATCGCGCGGCGCGGCCTGTCGCTGAGCCGCCTGTGGCCGTCGCTGCCCGGCGCGGTGGACAGGGCAGCCCTGTGGCGCGCGCTGACCGCTTCCCCCGGCTGAGCGAGAAATCAGGGGGCGATGTCGTGGCGGGTGGCCTCTTCGACCTCGTGCAGGCTCTGCCGGGTCAGTTCGAGTTCCGAGGTCAGCTCGTCGAGTGCTCGGGCGCCGCCGCCCGAGCCGTCGGAGGTCGCCGTCATGGCGGAGATCTCGACGGCCCGCGCGACCAGGCCCTCCAGGCTGATGGCGCCCGACTGCAGCCGGGCCAGCACCCTCTCCCGTGCGCCCGACAACCTGTCGTACACCTCGCGCTGCGCGTCCAGGGCGGCGATCGACCGGTCGAGCTCGCCCGCGACCTCCTGCCGGGCCGTCTGCCGCGCCTGCGTGAGCCGTACGCGCTCCTGCTCCAGGAACCGGGGGTCGAAGCGGGCCAGCGCAGAGCCCGTGACGGAGGCGTGCCCGGCCAGCCGGCGCAGCGTGCCGACGGTGTCGTCCACCTGCGGGCGCATCGCCGCGATCCGGTCGAGCAGGAGCTGCCCGCGCATCGAGGCGGTCAGGTCGGTGAACGACGCGGCGGCCCGCTCCGCCCGCCGCAGCCACGCCTCCTCCGCGCTGCCCTTCGCGACCGGCGGGGCCTGCGGTTCCGTACGGCTCTCGCCTCCGGTGGACTGCCACGCGGAGGCGAACGCCTTGATGAGCCAGACCGCGACCCCGGCGACGGGCACCCCCACAGCAGGGACGCCGACCGCCCAGGCCGCGCCCGCGGCGGTGGCGCCCATGAGCAGCGCCCAGGGATCGCGGAGTTCCTCGGTGAAGCGGGACAAGGGGGCTCCCAGGTCGGACGGTGGGGGTCGATCAGAAGTTGGAGATCACGGCGGTGAACACCTCGTCGATGCTTCCCGGCTTGCGCGAATCGTAGGCCGCCGCGTCCGTGGTCTGCGAGATGCGCCGCAGGACGTTCAGGTCGGCGTCGCCGCCGTACGCGATGGTGAACATCCGCACGGTCTCCTGCCCGGCCTCCTTGCGCAGGTCGGGCAGCAGGTTCTCGAGCGAGATGGAGTTGTTGTCCTCGTTCTTGCCGTCGGTCAGGAACACGACCGCGTTGATCGCGTCGCCGCTCTGGTGCCGCATCACGTACTGGTACGACGCGAGGGCCGTGTCGTACAACCCCGTGCCGCCGCTGGGGATCAGGCCGTTGATGCGGCTCTTGAGCCGCGACTGGTTGCCCCTGCCCAGGGGGACGAGCTCGCGGTAGTCCTTGTCGCCGTCCTGCTTGAGGCTGAACAACCACAGGCCGACCCGGTCGTTGGGCCCGAACTGCGGCAGCGCGTTGATCGCGGCCTGCTTGGCGAGGTCGAGCTTGGTCTTGCCGGTGCCGGCGACCTCGGCGCCCATCGAGCCGGAGACGTCCATCACCATCAGCACGTTGGCGGGCTTGCGCAGCTCGGCCCAGCTCTTGAGGATCCGGTCCAGCACCTGCGGAGTCGGGGTGCTGAGCGTGGTCGCCGGCTGTTTGGGGTCGAGGCCGTTGGCGGTCGTGATGAGGTCGCCCGGCTTGCTGTCGAACGACCGGAAGGCGTACTTCTCGAACTCCCGCTGCCGATCGGGCTCCCGCAGGTACTTCAGGAAGTCCGCCGCCGCGGCCTTCTTCGCGGCGTCCGCCCAGGACAGCACGGCGTACGGGTGGTCGGAGAAGAGCGTGCCCTCCTTGGGATAGATCGCCACCAGCGGCACCTTCGGCTTGGCGTGGTCGCCGAGGGTCTTGGGATCGCCCGTCGGGTTGCCCTGGTTGTAGTCCCACACCGACTTCTCCTCCACCGTCACGGCGGAGATGTACGACATGGCCGTCCCCGAGTCGTCGGCGTGCTGGAGGTTGGACAGGAAGGTCAGGGTGGTGTCGCCGTAGTGGACGATGGACCGCTCGACCCCCTTGACGAAGTCGCGCGTCTTGGCCGCGGCGACGTCCCGTTCCGTCAGGTCGCCCGACAGCCCGGTGGCCGCGAAGTACGCCCCGACGGTGGCGTTGAGGCCGGAAGTGGAGAAGTTCGGGTTCGTCTTGCCGAGGCGGAACCTGCCCCACTCCGGGTGGTCGTACTTCGCCCAGCCCTTGGGGTCGTTGGCGAGGTCGAGGATCTCCGACCAGCCGATCTTCTTGGACGGCCAGCCGAGCGCCTGGGCCATCGGCTTGGGCATCGCGATGACCAGCGGAGACGTGGCGATCGTCGGGTTGTCCGCGGCCACCGGCGACGCCTGGTCGCCGCCCTCGACGCGCTGCCGCAGGAGGGTGACCCAGCCGGTGCTCGCCGGCGTCCAGACGTCCGGCTTCGGGCCGTCCTGCCGCTCGTCCCAGCCGCGGGCCAGGGCCTGCATCGCCCCGCCGGACGCCTTGGAGTTCACGACCACGTCCACGCACTGCCCGTCCACCTTGTGGCCGTTGTAGTCGTTGGCCATCGTGCGCAGCAGTTCGGCCTTCTCACTCGAGGCGGCGATGGTCAGCGTGATCCCGTCGTCGCCGCAGGCGCGTCTGCTCGCGTTCCCGCCCTCGTCGTCACCGGCGTTCCCGCCGCCGCCCGAGGCCCCGCCGAACAGCAGCTTCAGCCCGACGATGAGCGCTCCCGCGAAGATGACCGCGATGACGAACGGAGCCACGCTGCGGCGGCGCTTCTGCTGCGGTGGGGGGTACACGGTCTCCTCCATTGTCCCGGGATACCTGCATTTATCCCGACGAACGGCGGATCACGTTAGTTGCCGATCATCTCGTCCTGCTAACGCCCCAGCCCCGTTCCCACGCCCATCCACAGAACTTGGTAACTTACAGTAATCACTCGAACACATTTAGTAATGTCTGCGGCGTGCCGAAGTTCATCCATCAGCAGACCGTCGACTTCTTCGGCCTGTTACCCGCAGTGGTGGGTGAGCGCCTGAAGGAGCTTCTGATGACAGCGTCAACCGGCTACGAGAAGGTCATCGCCGCCCGCTACTTCTCCGAGTGGGTGAACAAGGGCCTGGAACAGGGCCGCGCGGAGGGTGAGGCCAAGGGACGCGCGGAGGGTGAGATCGAGGCGATCCTTACCGTGCTCGACGCCCGTGGGCTGGACATTCCCTCCGAAGCGCGTGAGCGGATCAGCAGATGCTCCGACCTGCATCTGCTGGAGAAGTGGATTCGCCGGGCGGTGACGGTGACGTCGGTGGACGAACTCTTCGTCTGACGTCCGCGCCGGTCAGGGCGAGATGCGGCGGTGGACGAGCTCGGCGAGGGTCGCGAGCACGTCCTCGACCGGCTGGTCGGGGCGCAGCGCGCGACGCTCGATGGCGACGGTGAGCACCATGCCGAAGACGGCCGTGGCGGCGGTGCCGGTGTCGAAGCCGGGGCGCAGCTCGCCGGCCTCCACGGCGTCCGCGAGAACCCGCTCGTACACCGCGAGCACGCTCGTACGCAGCCGCAGGACGGCGTCCTGCCAGGCCGCCCGCCACAGCTCGGCCAGCAGCACCCGGGCGAACGGCCCGTAGTCGTCGAAGAAGCGGAGCTGGGCGAGCATGAGCGCGTCGAGCACGGCGACCGGTGAGGCGGCGGGGCCGCGCGTGGCCTCGGCGAGGGCGTCGGCGAGCCGCTCGATCCCGTGGTCGAGCAGGCCGGCGAACAGCGCCTCCTTGCTGCCGAAGTTGTAGAAGACGGTGCCCTTGGCCACCCCCGCGCGTTCGGCGATCGCGTCGACGGTCGTGGCGGCGAAGCCCTGCTCGGCGATGAGGTCGGCCGCGGCCCGGTAGAGCCGCTGCCGCGTCTCGGCCCGCCTGCCGCCCTGCTCCTTCGCCGGTCCGTCCCCGGAGCGGCTCACAGCGACAGCTCCGGCTTGAGGCGGCGCATCGACCACGTACGGCCGCGGTGGACGGCGAGCACGGTGAGGGCGAGACCGAGGGCGACGAACGCGGACAGCACGCCGCAAGCCTGCCACACCACGGCGGTGTCGCCACCGCTGACGAGGCGGCGCATCGCCGACACCACCCAGCTCATCGGCAGCCACGGCGAGATGGCCTGGAAGAACCCGGGGGAGGTCTCGATCGGATAGGTGCCCGCCGACGAGGTGAGCTGCAGCATGAGCAGCGCCAGCACCGCCACCCGTCCGGGCGGCCCGAGCAGCGCGTTGACCGCCTGCACGACGGCGAGGAACGCCGCCGTGACCAGCACGAGGAAGGCCACCACGCCCGGCCAGTTCGCCGCCTCCAGCCCCAGGCCGAAGCGCAGCACGGCGAGCAGCACCCCCACCTGGAGCGTCCCCATCGCGAGCCCCGGCAGCCAGCCCGCCAGGGCCGTCCGCCACGCCGGAGCCGACCCGGCGAGCAGGCGCGGGTTGAGCGGCCGCAGCAGCATGTACGTCACCATCGCGCCGACCCACAACGCGAGCGGCACGAAGAACGGCGCGAACCCGGTCCCGTAGTTGGGCACCTCGTTGTCCACCTTGGTGGCGAGCCGGACGGGGTCGCTCATCATGTCCGTACGGCTGTCGCGCTCCTGCGTGCCGTAGTCGGGGATCCGGGCGGCCCCGTCGCCGAGCTTGCCGGCCAGCTCGCCCGAGCCGTCGGTCAGCTTGACCAGCCCGGAGTCGAGCTTGCCGGCCCCCCGCTGCAGCTTGCCGATTCCGTTGTCGAGCTTGCCCGCGCCGGAGGCGAGCGAGGCGAGCCCGGTGTTGAGACCGGTCGCTCCGTTGTCGAGCCTGGCCAGGCCGGTGGACAGGCTCCGCGCGCCGTTGTTCAGCGTGCCGAGGCCGCGCGACAGTGAGGAGGCTCCGTTCACGGCCTTGCCCGCGCCGTCGCGGAGGCCGGACGCTCCGTCGGCCAGTTGCCTGAGCCCCTTGTCGAGCTGGTTGAACTTGTCGCGGGCGTCGTCCAGCGCGCTGCCGAGGCCGGGCGCGGCGGCGGCCAGCTCGCGGGCGTCGTCCGCCACCGCCCGTGCCGTGCCGGCGAGGCCGTCGAGCCTGCCCGCCTGGGTACCGAGTCGGTTCTGCAGCCGTCCGGCGGCCGACGCGAGGTCGCCCGCCGACCCGGAGGCCCGCTCGACCAGCGCGCGCAGCTCGGGATCGGCGTCGGGATGGGCGCTCAGCCAGCGCTGGACGGCGCGCAGGTCCTGCCGGGCCGTGCCCGCCGAGCCCTGCACCTGCCGGGGCAGGCCGTCGAGCGCGTCGGCGAAGCCGTCGGCGCCCTCCGCGAGGGTGAGCGCGCCCTGCCGGATGCGGTCGCCGTTCTTCTCCAGCACGGGGACGTACCTGTCGGCCGCCCGGTTGACGGTGGGAGACAGGGTGTGGACCTGGCGGTAGACCTCGCGGTTGCCCTCGGCCAGTTTGGCCGCACCCTTGTCGAGCGCGGACAGGCCCTTGCGGAGGTCGGCCGCGCCCGCGGCCGCCTTCGACAGACCGGCGGACAGGGAGGCCGAGCCCGTCCTGGCCTGGTGCAGCCCGCTCGTCAGCTGCCTCGACCCGCCGTAGAGGGCGTCCGCTCCGGACGACAGCTTGCCGGTCGCGTCCTGCGCGGACCCGAGCCCCTTGGCCAGCGAGGCGGCGCCGTCGCTCGCGGCGGCGGCTCCGTCGTGCAACTGATCGGCGCCGTCGGCCGCCTGGGTGGTCTTGTCGTGCAGCTCGCCGAAGGACAGGAAGATCTGGTCCAGGTAGTCCTTGACCGCGCTGCGCCCGGCCGCCTCCTTGACCTCGCGGAACACCGCGTCCGAGATCGTCCGCATGATGTAGCTGCGCCCGGTGTCCACCCGTACGCCGAGCTGGGCCGGGCGCGGCGTGCCGTCACCGGAGGGGGAGGCGAGGTCCGCGCTGAAGCCGGCCGGGATCGTGAGCGACAGGTAGTAACGGCCCTCGCGGACGCCTCTGTCGGCCTCGGCCGCGTCGACCCGGTGCCAGGCGAAGACCTTGCGCTGCTCCAGTTCTGCGGCGAGTTCGCGGCCCGCGTCCACCGTGCTCGGCGGGCCTCCCGCGGCGCCGGCGGTGGTGGCGGGACGGTCCTCCACCACCAGGGCCACCGGTACGCGGTTCAGGTTCGCCTGCGGATCCCAGAACGACCACAGGTAGAGCCCGGCGTACAGCAAGGGCAGCATGATCACGGCGACCAGCGCGGCCCTGGTGAGCCGCGAGCGCATGAACCTGCGCAGTTCGAGCCGGCCGGGGAGGGGGACCCTCATCGACGTTCTCCTTCCTCCGCCTCATCGCCGCGCGCCACGCCGGTGTCGTCCCCCGCGACGGGCGGCGGGGGTGGAGGCGGCGGGGGAGCGGGCACGGGCAGCGGCAGCAGCGTGGTGGCCGCGCCGGTCGCCTCCCCGGCGTCGGTGCACGCCGCGACGACGGTGAGCCCCTGGTCGGCGAGGCCGCGCAGGACGTCCCACAGCTCGTGCCGCCTGCCCGCGGGGATGCCGGTGTCGGCGTCGTCCACGAGGAGCAGGCCCGGCTGGTCGAGCAGGGCGAGCGCGACGCCCAGCCGCACCGCCTGGTCCCTGGTGAGCTCCCTGGTCAGGGTCCGGTCGCCGTGCGGCAGTTCATCCGGGTCGAGCCCGGCGTGGACGAGCGCCGACCGCGCGGCGTCCGGGTGCCGCCTGCGCCACAGGAACCCGTGCGGGCGCAGCCGCTCCTGCAGGTGCTCCCGTACGGTCAGGGCGTCGTCGAACGGGTTCACTTCGGTGAAGAGCCCGAGGGCGGCGATCTGCCTGATCCTTCGGGGCGTCGCCAGGCCGCCGACGGTGAGCGTCCCCTCGGTGGGCTTCATCCGTCCCGCGAGAGTGAGCAGCAGGCTCGTACGGCCACTGCCCGCCTCGCCCGTGACGACGGTGAGCGTCCCGGGGGCCGCGTGCAGGGAGACGTGCCGGTAAACCCAGCCGTGACCACCCCGCACGCCCAGCTCCCGCGCCTCCACCTCGACGCCGCGGAACACGCCGCCGGCCATGGGGCCGACCGCGCCGCCGGCCATTCGGCCGGACGGCCCGGCGGGAGTTCCGGCTGAGGGGGTGACGTCCCCGGCGGTCCGCCCGGCATCCACGTCTGTGCTCCATTCTTTTGCACTGACCAGTCGGTACAAAAGAGTAGCGCCGAGAGCTCCTCGCCCTATGCCCGTCATGGTGTGATTTCACCTACACAAGACGAGGCCCGGTCAGCGGTGACCGGGCCTCGTGGGTGCGGGAGGAGGGCTCGTCGACGGAGCGGCACGGCCGCCGCCTGCCGCCGGGGCGTCCGGGCTACGCCGGCGGATGGTGCGGCGGCCGTGCCGGGGTCGTGGCCGGCCTCTAGCCGACGCGCTGCCACAGGGACGGCACGTTCGGCGGCTCCCAGCCGACCTGGGCAGTGTGTCCCTGAATGCAGCGGTAGGCCGAGCCGCCGTAGGTGACCGTGTCGCCGGCCGTGTACGTTCGGCCGGCCTGCCAGGTCCTCCCGGGTCCGGTCGTCGGGCTGGCGGACGGGCTGCCGGTGGGCGGCGCGCCCTGGACGTTCAGCACGAAGTCGAACGTCGCCTCGAGGCCGGCGCCGTTGCTGCGGACGTTCATCAGCAGCCTGGCGTCGTAGATCGTGTCGGTGTTGTTGCGCGGCTCGCCGGGGAAGTACAGCTGCGTCGTGAGGACGGGCTTGTTGGGCGCCTGCGCCTTCACGTGGATGTGCCGTGTCCGTCCCGGATACAGCCCGGGGACGATGGTGGTCAGCTTGTACGAGCCGTCGGTGCCGGTGTACTGGTGGCCGCGGAAGTTGAAGCCGGCGTTGTCGTAGGCGCCGTTCCTGTCCGCCTGCCAGAAGTCCAGCAGCACGTTGGCGAGTGGACGGCAGGAGAGTCCGAAGACGTAACCGCTGACCGTCAGCGGGGTGCCGCTGCCCGGCAGCGTCGTGCGCTGCGGGGAGTTCGGCTTGAAGTAGGGTCCCTCGATCTGCTCGACCGTCGGATCGTCGTCGTCGTCGCAGAAAGGGGTGGGGAGCAGCGGCCCGCCGGTGACCGCGGCGTCGCGGGCGAGCGAGGCATGGGCCGCCGTGCCCGCCAGGATCGACATCGGGGCGCCGATCAGCGCCGCCTTGAGCAGGGTCTTGCGGGTGATCCCGCCGGGCCTTTCCTCGTCTCCGAGGTCCACGGGTTCCATGGCTTCCTCCATGTGGTGGTCGGGGTGCGGAGGAGTCAGGACGGCGGCCCCCCTCCGCGGGGTACGCCGTCCTGACTCCTCACCGGGCGGACGGCTTCCGCCCGGTCGGGAGACGTCGCCCGCTCTCGCGAGTCAGGTCCGGGCGACGTCGTGTGGTCAGACGGGTTGCCAGAGGGCCGGGACGTTCGGCGGTTCCCAGCCGGGCAGCGAGGTGTGCGACTGGAGGCAGCGGTAGGTCCTGCCCGCGTACGTCACCGTCTGGCCGGCGGTGTACGCGGTCCACTCCTTCCAGGTGGTGTCGCCCTGGTCGCCGCCGATGGTGAGGGAGAAGGAGGCCGAGTGGTCGGCGCTGCTCCCGTCGGCGTTGAGACCGATGGCGTACGTGCCCGGCGCCGCGCCCGCGGTCGTCGAGATCGTCACCTGGGACGACTGCCCCGCGATGATCGTCTGCGGCGAGAACGACACCGACACCCCGGCGGGGACGCTCGACGCCGACAGCGTCACCTGCTGGGCGTTGCCCGAGCTGACCTGGGTGAACAGCGTCGTCGTGGTCGACTGGCCGGCCTGGACGGACGCCGAGGACGGGTTCGCCGAGACGGTGTAGTCGTCGGTGGGCGCCGGGCCCTGCCCGACCGCGAGCTTCCACAGCACGTACGCGATGCCGTCGGCGTTGCGGTCCAGGGCCGTGGTGTTGACGTTGGACGGGTAGGTGTCGCACGCGGAGTGGTAGCAGCGGTCGAACGCCTGCCCGGCCGTGCCGCCCCACTTCTGCGCCTGGGCCGCCGACTTGATCGTCTCCGCGCCGGTGAAGACGCCGCCGACCCGCACGCCCGCGTTCTTGAACGGCGTGTGGTCGCTGCGCCCGTCGCCCTCGGTCTCGATCTCCGTCGGGATGTCGAGCGTGGCGTAGTAGTCGTTGAACAGCTTCTGGAGCGCCGGGTCGTCGTCGTAGACGAAGTAGCCGGCGTTGGGCGAGGCGGTCATGTCGAAGTTGAGATAGGTCTCCACTCCGGCGGCGCCGCCGTTCTGCACGTAGTACGTCGAGCCGCGCATGCCCAGCTCCTCGGCGCCCCACCAGGCGAACCGCACGTGCTTGGTGAGGGTGGGATTGCGCGCGGCGAGGGTGAGCGCGACCTCGAGCAGCGAGGCGGAGCCCGACCCGTTGTCGTTGACGCCGGGGCCCGCCGCGACGCTGTCGAGATGACCGCCGAGCATGACGGTCGGGCTCGCCGGCCCGCCGGTCCAGTCGGCGATGAGGTTGGTGTGCGTCTGGCCGTTGTAGGTGAAGCTCTGCGTCCGCGTGGCGTACCCGGCGGCGTCGAGCTTGGCCTTCACGTAGTTCAGCGCGTTGGTGTACGCGCCGGACGGCGAGGGCCGGTTGCCGATCGACTGCAGCTGCTGCAGGTGGGCGTTGATGTTCGCCACCGGGATGTCCGGCGTGGCCGGGTCGGGATTGCCGGACCCCACCGTGAGCGAGTAGGTCGCCTGCCTGTCCACGTCCGCGCCGTCCGCCACGATCGTGATGGGGTAGGCGCCCGCGGGCGTGCTCGCGGACGTGACCAGCCTGAGCTGCGAGGTCTGCCCGGCGGTGATGGAGGCCGGGGTGAACGTCGCGGTGACGCCGGTGGGCAGGGTGCCGGTCCGCAGCGTGATCTGCTGGGCGCTGCCCGTGGTGACCGTCGTGCTCACCGTGGCGGTGACGGCCTGGCCCGCCTGCGTGCTGCCGGAGGCCGGGGTGACCGAGACGGAGAAGTCGTTGCCACCCGGGTTCGCCGTGCAGGTCGGGTCGTTGGTCGCCGGGACGTTGACCGCGGTCCAGGCCGCCTTGACCGCGTTGAACTCCACGCAGCTGTTGGGGAACAGCGACTTGGCGGCGTTCAGTGTGTTCACGCGCGCCTTGGCGTGCGTGCGCGGGAGGGTCTTGAGGTTCAGCGAGGCCAGGAAGATCATTCCGGCCTTCTGGATGCCGATGCCGGTCAGCGACGAGGGCCCACTGCAGACGGGGCTGCTCGGCCTGCCGCCGCCGGGGTTGGTGCCCTCGGCGAGCAGGTAGAACCAGTGGTTCTGCGGGCCGGCCGCCGAGTGGACCTCGGTGTTCGGGATCGAGGCGCTGTAGCAGTCCGGGTCGCCGTTGGTCGAGGGCCGGTACATGTACCGGATCGGCCCGCCGCCCACCAGGTTGACCTCTTCGCCGACCTGGTAGTCCGGCGGGTCGTTCGGGTTGTTCGCGTACGCCTCGGTCAGCGCGCCGAAGATGTCGCCGGTCGACTCGCCCATGCCGCCGGCCTCGTTGCCGCTGCCCGCGCCGCCGCCCGTGTACTGGTCGATGGCGTGGCCGAACTCGTGGCCGACCACGTCCATCGAGGTCGCCTGCTGGTTGTTCGCCTGGTTGTGGCCGAACGAGGTGTAGCTGCCGTTCCAGTACGCGTTGACGTCGGCCAGGCCCACGCGGATCGGGAAGCCGCCGCCGGAACCGTTGATGCCGCTGCGCCCGAGCCAGTCCCTGAGCATGTTCCACTCGGTCTGTACGGCGTAGAGCGCGTCGACGCACGCGGTTTCGAGGCTGGTGCCCGAGGCGTTGCCCCAGTCGTCGTCGGGCCCGGTGTAGGCGGTGCCGTTCTGGCCGCCGCAGCGTAGGCCGGGGCGGGTGGTGTCGGTCATCGAGTAGTTGCCGGCGGACCCGGAGGTCTGGATCGTCACCGGGTTGCCGTTGTAGTAGCTGTGCCCGACGCCGGCCTTCACGTCGTCGTAGGAGTCGAGCACCGTGCCGGTGAGAGCGTCGACGAAGACGTGCAGGACGCTCGGGACGTCGCCCTTCTTCCTGCCGGTGACCACCGTCTCCCACGCCAGCCTGGGCGTGTCGAGAGCGGCGTCGACGAGGAGCGTGGGCGTGCCGACGGACTCGACCGAGGTCAGCAGGCCGCGCGCCTTCACGGCGGCCTGTGCCCCGGTCACGCGGGGCGCCTCGGAGACGTTCAGCTCGGTGCGCTGACCGGTGGTGACGACCTGCACCGTCTGTCCGGACGCGTCGGTGGAGACGATGACGTCGCCGCCGTGGACGGGCAGGCCCGCATGGGTGCGGGCGTAGGTCAGGTAGCGCAGCCCGCCCGCGCCGGTGACGGTGCGGGCGAGCGTGAACTCGTCCGAGGGCGCGGTGTGCAGCGCCTGCGCCGAAGCGGCCAGAGCGCTCGCCGCGCTGGCGAGTGCGCGCGCCTGGGGGCCGGGTGGGGCCGGGGCGCTCGACGCGGAAGCCGGCGTGGTGGCCGTTCCCGCGAGGGATGACGAGGTCAGGGCTACCGCCGTCAGTACGGCCAGCGCCGCTGACCTTGCAGGGGGTCTCACTCCTGGTGACTCCTGTCCCTTGGGGGGTTGAGGGGAGGAGCCCGGCCGGGGCTGAGACACACCGTGACATCGACGACGGGAGACGGGTAACCCCGCACCTTCCTATACGGTCGCGGTATAGGGGGGTTATGGCTGGGCAAGCGGCCCGTGACGCCCGAGCCAGTCCTGGTAGACCGCCGACTTCTCGGCGTCGGCCCAGTACGCGCGGCGCACCGCCCTCACGAGCTCGGCGATCTGCGGATCGACGGGACCGGCCTCGGTCCAGCCGATCAGGTGGCGGAAGCTGAGCGGCGTCCCGGCCAGCGGGCGGATCGCGATGCCCGGATAGCCGCGGCTGGTGGCCTGGAACATCCCGACGCAGCGGGACGCGGCGATCAGGTCCACCGCCACGCTGAGGGTGGCCTCGCAGCCGATCTTCGGCACGAACCCCGCCCGCGCGCAGGCCTCGCCGAAGTGCTCGCGGTGGCCGACCTCGATCATCACCGGCAGCGACCACTCCTCCTCGGCGAGGTCGGCCAGGTCGATCTCCCGCCGGGCGGCCAGGGGATGCGACTCGGCGACTCCGACGAAGATCGGCTCCCACGCGACCGGCGCGTACCCGACGCCGGCGGGCGGCGTGAGCGGGAGGCCGGGGTAGTCGGCGAGCGTCGCCAGCTCCAGCCGCCGCGAGCGCAGCAGGCTCGGCAGCACGTCCATCGCCTCCTCGGTCCGCAGCGTGACCTCGGCGTCCGGCAGCAGCTCTCGGAGCGTTCCGATGATGTGCAGCGCGAGGTGGCTGGACATGCAGCCCACGCGCAGCACCCTGCGGCCGGCGAACCGCATGCCGTCGCGCCGCAGTTCCTCGAACGCGGGCAGCAGCGAGCGGGAGCGTGCCAGCACCCATTCGCCGAGGGGCGTGGGCGAGGCTCCCTCCCTCCCCCGCTCGAACAGCGGGCTGCCGAACATCGACTCGATGCGCCGAAGCTGAGCCGTCAGGGACGGCTGGGAGGTCTTCAGCGCGGCGGCGGCCTTGGAGATGCTCCCGTGGTCCGCGATGGCGCAGACCGCGCGCAGATGACGCACTTCTAGCTCCACGCCACGAGGGTAATAAGTAAAGAAACTTTGCAGTAGACCCAATAGCGGCTTGTCAGAGCTGGTGGCCGCCGCGCAGGGGGAGTCTGGTGGTCATCCGGTCACCGCCGCCTGCACGAGCGGGCGCTTCCCCGGCGTGTTCCGTGTTTCATGAAAATTTCACCGGCGGACACCGGGTGCACCGGCTCTCACCTGCCGGGATGGGTGGGTGCCCGCACCGGATCGTCAACTGGCCGACATGGAGCATTGACCCGGGTTCCCGAGGTCCGTAATTTTGGCCGTGTTCCGGTTCATGGATGTTGTTCACATTCATGAATTCCCCCAGCGGGACCAGAAGTGGCGCCGGCCACCGCCTCGGTCAGGGGTCCTGCACGACCTGCGAGGAGCTCGGCTTTGAGAAGGAGTACCAGAACCGGAGTCGGGGTGATCGGCACCCTCGCCGGGGTCGCCGCCCTGGTCGGCGGCGTCTTCACCGGCGTCTCCAACGCGGCGCCCAGTGCGGGGCCCTACCGGATCGTGAACGGCGCCAGCGGCCTGTGCCTCACCGTTCCCGGCGGCAGCGGCGCGGACGGCGTGCAGCTCACGGTTGCCGCCTGCAACGGCGCGAGCAACCAGACCTGGAACCTGTCGGCCCAGGGCAGCGGCTTCCGCCTGGCCGCGGGCAACAGCGGCAAGTGCGCCGGGGTCGCCGGCGCCTCCACCTCCGCGGGCAAGGCCGTCCAGCAGGAATCATGCACCGGCGCCTCGTCGCAGACCTGGCAGCTCACCGCCTCGGGATCCACCTACCGCGTCATCAACGCCAACAGCGACAAGTGCCTGAACACCAAGGACAACTCCACGTCCTCGGGCGCGCTCGTGCAGCAGAACTCCTGCGACTCGGTGGACACCAAGCAGTGGACCCTCCAGCCCGCCGGTTCCCAGCCGTCGTCCACCCCCACCGCCACGCCGACGAAGAGCCCGACCACCAACCCGACGCCGCCGTCGGGCTGGCCCAGCGCGAACGGCTCGCAGGCGGTCACCAGCACGATCAGCGTCTCCGGCACCATGGACGGCGGCCTGAAGCGCTACTACGCCAGCGGCGACATGGGCGACGGCGGACAGAGCGAGAGTCAGGACCCGATCTTCGAGCTGGCCAACGGCGCGACGCTCAAGAACGTCATCATCGGTTCGCCCGGCGCCGACGGCATCCACTGCCTGGGCAGCTGCACCCTGCAGAACGTCTGGTGGGAGGACGTCGGCGAGGACGCGGCGACCCTGCTGGGCAGCTCGTCGTCGCAGGTCATGACCATCGACGGCGGCGGCGCCAAGAGCGCGTCCGACAAGGTGTTCCAGCACAACGGCCCCGGCACGATGGTCATCAAGAACTTCCAGGTGGACAACTTCGGGAAGCTCTACCGTGCCTGCGGCAACTGCACGAACTCCTACCAGCGGCACGTCCAGATGTCGAACATCGTGGCGACCTACCCCGGCAAGGCGCTCGCGGGCATCAACACCAACTGGGGCGACACCGCGCGCTTCTCGAACATCACGATCAAGAACGACCCCGACCACAAGATGATCGTGTGCCTGAAGTACAAGGGCGTGCCGAAGGGCAGCGAGCCGACGGAGATCGGTAGCGGCGCCGACGGGACGAACTGCATCTACAGCTCCTCCGACATCCACTACCAGTAAGCGCGCCGGCCGGTCCCGGGATCCCCGGGCCACGTGTGACGGCGGTGCGAGAAAGACGGAAGGCCCGGTGGTCCCCCCCGCCACCGGGCCTTCCCGCTACAACGATCGGGTTCAGGCCGCGCCGTGCCAGCCGCCGTAGTCGGCGAGGAACAGGGCTTCGGTCGTGATGATGCGGCGCAGCTCCTCCAGCACCACCCGCTCGTTGGGGGCGTGGATCGAGGCGCCGTCGTCCTCCGCGCCGTACAGCAGGATCTCGGCCTTGGGGAACTGCCGGGCGAGGGCCGCCACCAGGGGGATCGAACCGCCCTGGCCGACCTGGCGCGGCTTCCGGCCGAAGGCGCGCTCCAGCGCGCGCTCCGCGGCGTTCATGGCCGGGCCGCCCGGCTCGATCTGGAAGCCCGAGCCGCTGACGAAGTCGCCGAAGGAGACCTTGACCCCCCACGGCGCGACCTTCTCCAGGAAGGCCGTCACGTCGTTCAGCGCCTGCCTGGCGTTCCCGCTCGCGGGGATGCGGATCGTGACGCGGGCCCGGGCCACCGCCTGAACCGCGTTGATCGCGCCGGTCACCGTCGGCACGTCCAGCCCGGTCACCGTGATCGCGTACGACGCCCAGAGCCGGTCGGCGAGCGAGCCGTCGCCGACGAGTGACACGCCGTCGAGCACCCCGGCGAGCGAGCGGAACTCCTCATCGCCGAGCGCCGCGCCGGGGAAGGTCCCCGGTTCGAGCCCGGGCACCCGTACGTTCCCCTGATCGTCGTGCATGGCGGTCAGCATGCGCATGAGCGCGGCCAGCGCGTCGGGCGCGGCGCCGCCGAACGCGCCGCTGTGCACGGCCTCGGCGAGCGTGCGGACCTCCACGGTGAACGCGGCCATGCCGCGCAGCGACGTGGTGATCGCGGGGTCGCCCACCTCGGGGTTGCCCACGTCGGCGATGACCATGGCGTCGGCGCGCAGCAGCTCGGGGTTGGCCTCGACGAACGCCTCCAGACGCTCGCCGGCGTACTCCTCCTGGCCCTCGATGATGACCTTCACGCCGACCGGGAACCGGCCGTTGAAGGCGCGCAGCGCGGCCACGTGGGTGATGACGCCGCTCTTGTCGTCGGCCGCACCCCGGCCGTACATGATGCCGTCGGCGACCGTGGGCTCGAACGGCGGAGTGCGCCACAGGGCGAGGTCGCCGGAGGGCTGCACGTCGTAGTGCGCGTAGAGCAGCACGGTCGGGGCCCCGTCGGGGGCGGGCGCCTCGGCGAACACGGCGGGGAAGCTGCCCTCGATGGGGATCTGCCGGACGTGCGGGAGACCTGCGGCGCGCAGCAGCCGCTCGACGAGCGCCGCGGCTTCCAGGACCGGGGCCTCGGAGTGGCCGGGGAACGCGACGGACGGGATGGCGACCAGGCGGCTGAGGTCCTCGACCGTCTGCGGCATGCCCTCCTCGACGGCGCGCTCGATCTCCTCTGGTGTCACGGCGTTCTCCCGGATGTACGCGGATCTTCCCGGCTGGGTGGACCCCATTTGACCACAGGTCCGGCGGACCCATCTCCCAGGCCTGGACGGCCTCAATCTACCGTGACGGATTTCGTTGCCGTTACATGTCGATGTCACGGAATCCGAACTTCTTTCACAGTGGAGCCACGTAATCACTTGGCAAAACGCCGAAGCGGCATGCACACTGTCCAACAGCGACGGATCACCTGACGGGAAGGTTGCGATGACGCGCCCCGACGTTCTCAAGGCCGCACAGGACAATCTCTGGATGCACTTCACGCGCCACTCCTCCTACGAGGGAGGGGAGGTGCCCATGATCGTGCGCGGCGAGGGCGCCTACGTCTACGACATCCACGGCAAGCGGTACCTCGACGGGCTGGCCGGACTGTTCGTGGTCCAGGTCGGCCACGGCCGCGCCGAACTGGCCGAGGCCGCCGCCAAGCAGGCCCAGGAGCTCGCGTTCTTCCCCCTGTGGTCGTACGCGCACCCGAAGGCCGCCGAGCTCGCCGCGCGGCTCGCGGAGCTCACCCCCGGCGACCTCAACCGCGTGTTCTTCACCACCGGCGGCGGCGAGGCCGTGGAGTCGGCCTGGAAGCTGGCCAAGCAGTACTACAAGCTCAAGGGCAAGCCGCTGAAGACCAAGGTCGTCAGCCGGGCCATCGCCTACCACGGCACCCCGCAGGGCGCGCTGTCGATCACCGGCATCCCGGCGCTCAAGCAGGTCTTCGAGCCGCTGGTGCCCGGCGCGATCAAGGCCCCCAACACGAACCTCTACCGCGCCGACGAGATCTCCGGCTTCCCCGGCCTGGAGAAGGACCCCGAGGCGTTCGGCCGCTGGGCCGCCGACCAGGTCGGCAAGGCCATCGAGATGGAGGGCCCGGACACCGTGGCCGCCGTCTTCGTCGAGCCCGTGCAGAACGCCGGCGGCTGCTTCCCGCCGCCCCCCGGATACTTCCAGCGCCTGCGCGAGATCTGCGACGCCCACGACGTGCTGCTCGTGTCCGACGAGGTCATCTGCGCCTTCGGCCGGCTCGGCACGATGTTCGGCGGCCAGAAGTTCGACTACGTGCCGGACATCATCACCTGTGCGAAGGGTCTGACCAGCGGTTACTCGCCCATCGGCGCGATGATCGCCTCGGAGCGGCTGTTCGAGCCGTTCAAGAACGGCACCGAGACCTTCGCGCACGGCTACACCTTCGGCGGCCACCCGGTGTCGGCCGCCGTCGCCCTGGCCAACCTCGACATCTTCGAGCGGGAGGGCCTGCTCGAGCACGTGACGGCCAACGAGCCGGTGTTCAAGGCGACCCTCGACCGGCTGCTGGACCTGCCGATCGTCGGCGACGTCCGCGGCTCGGGCTACTTCTACGGGATCGAGCTGGTCAAGGACAAGTCCACCAAGCAGACGTTCAACGAGGAGGAGTCGGAGCGCCTGCTGCGCGGCTTCCTCTCGAAGGCGCTGTACGACGCCGGCCTGTACTGCCGGGCGGACGACCGTGGGGACCCGGTCGTGCAGCTCGCCCCGCCGCTGATCTGCGGCCCCAAGGAGTTCGACGAGATCGAGTCGATCCTCCGTTCGGTGCTCACCGAGGCGTGGGCCCGACTGTAGACCAAGGAGCTCGTGCGGCCGGGTAGGGGGCGACCGTGACGAGTGACCGCTTGAAAGGACACAACTCATGAAGATCGGTGTGCCCGCCGAGGTCAAGAACCACGAGTACCGCGTCGCCGCCACCCCGGCCGGCGTCCACGAGCTCGTCCGTCACGGCCACGAGGTCAGCGTCCAGCGCGGCGCCGGGCTCGGCTCCCACATCACCGACGAGGAGTACCTCGCGGCCGGCGCCAAGCTGGTCGAGGGCGCCGACGAGGTGTGGGCCGAGTCCGAGATGATCCTCAAGGTCAAGGAGCCGATCGCGGAGGAGTACCACCGGCTCCGCGCGGACCAGATCCTGTTCACCTACCTCCACCTGGCGGCCTCCCGGTCCTGCACCGACGCGCTGCTCGCGGCCGGCACCACCGCCATCGCGTACGAGACCGTCCAGGTCGGCAACGGCCTGCCGCTGCTGGCCCCGATGTCGGAGGTCGCCGGGCGGCTGGCGCCCCAGGTCGGCGCGTACAACCTGATGCGCTTCAACGGCGGCCGCGGCGTGCTCCCCGGCGGGGTGCCCGGTGTGGCCCCCGCCAAGGTCGTCGTGATCGGCGGCGGCGTCTCCGGCCTGAACGCGGCGCAGATCGCCGTCGGCATGGGCGCCGACGTGACGATCCTCGACGTCAACATCGACCGGCTGCGCTTCATCGACGCCATCTACCAGGGCCGGCTGAAGACGCTGGTCTCGACGTCGTACGCGATCGAGCGGGCCGTGATCGAGGCCGACCTGGTCATCGGCGCCGTGCTCATCCCGGGTGCCAAGGCCCCGACGCTCGTCTCCAACGAGCTGGTCTCCCGCATGAAGCCGGGCTCCGTGCTCGTCGACATCGCGATCGACCAGGGCGGCTGCTTCGAGGACTCCCGCCCGACCACGCACGACGCGCCGACGTTCCGCGTGCACGAGTCGGTGTTCTACTGCGTGGCGAACATGCCGGGCTCGGTGGCCAACACCTCCACCTACGCCCTGACCAACGCGACCCTGCCCTACGCCGTCAAGCTCGCCGACAAGGGCTGGAAGGACGCGCTGCGCGGCGACGAGGCGCTCGGCCTGGGCCTCAACACCCACGCCGGCGTGCTCACCAACGAGCCGGTCGCGGAGGCGCACGACCTGCAGTACACGCCGGTCGCGGAGATCCTCGCCGCCTGACCGCAGACGTGGGGGATCAGCGCAGGCCGAGGCGTCTGCGCAGATCCCTCGCGGTGCCGAGCACGTGCTCGACCTCGGCCGGAGTGGGCCACGGGGCCGTGCCCGGCCGCAGCAGCGTCGCGCGCACCAGGCCGAGGTGCTCGATCGCGGCCCGGTGTAATCCGCTCGCCCTGGCGAGCCACCCCACGGTGTCCGCCGGGCTCACCTCGTTCCCGGCGGGTAACGCGCCGCTGGGGACGTCAGCGCTCGACAGGCCACCGGCGACGAGATCCCCGGTGACCGGATTCCCTGTCACCAGATCTCCTGTGACGAGGTCCCCTGTGACCAGATCCCACGTGCCGAGGATCTCGACCAGGTCCGCGGGCTCGGCCGCCGGGTCGCCGCGCCTGCGTGCCGCAGCCACGGCGAGCTCCGCGCGCGCGGCCTGCACGGGTTCCGCGGGCCGGCTCCAGTAGGGCGCGGCCGGGTCGAGCAGGCATTCCTCGGCCTCGGGCGACGCGCCCAGCAGGGGCAGCAGCGTCCGCAGTTCGACCATGGCGCCGTGGTGCCCGCGTTCGGCCGCCCGCCTGAACCAGTGGCGCCCGCCCTTCAGGTCGTTGTGCTCCGCGACGAGCAGCAGCCCGAACCGGAAGGCGGCCTCCGGGTCGTCGGCCGCGGCCCGCCCGTACCAGTGGGCGGTCGCCGCCTTGTCGTCCATGCGGGCGCAGACCAGGCCGGCCATCCGCCGCGCGTCCGGCCGCCCGGTCTTCGCCGCCCGTTCGAAGCAGGCGCGCGCCGTGGGCAGGTCGCCCCGGCACAGCGCCATGTCGCCGAGCCGGAAGGCCGCGCCGGGGTGGTCGGCGCGGGCGGCGAGCCGGTAGAACGCCTCCGCGCCCTTCTCGTCGCGGGCCGCGTGCAGGAGCAGGGCCATGTGATAGGCGGCCTCCGCGTGGCCGCCGCGCGCCGCGTACTCCCACCAGTGCAGCGCCTCGGCCTCGTCGCCCGCGGCGTAGCCCAGAAAGCCCAGGTCGTGCGCCGAGCGCAGGTCGCCGTCGACGGCCGCCCTGAAGTGCCAGCGCCGTGCTCCCATGCCGTCGCCCTGGTCCTCGCACAGCAGGGCCAGCCGCCGGGCCGCGTGGCGGGAGCCGTCCTCCGCCGCCCGCTCGAACCACGTGCGCGCTCCGTCGGTGTCGCCGCGCCGCTCCAGCAGCAGCGAGGCGAGGTTCGTCGCCGCGTCGGTGTCGCCGGTGGCCGCCGCCAGCTCGAACCAGCCGATGGCCTCCTCGGTCGTCCCGTGCGTGCGGTGCCACAGCCCCAGGTTGTAGGCGCTGTCGACGTTGCCCGCCCGCGCCGCCCGTTCCCACCAGTGCCGGGCGCCCAGTCGGTCGTCGCGCTCCGCGCACAGCCGGCCCAGCCGGTGCGCCGCGTCGCGGTCGCCGTCGCGGGCCCTGTCGACCAGGTTCGCCTCGGCCGGGTCCAGGGGTTCAGGGGTACGCGGGATCGGTATCCCGGGCCACGCGGTCGCCTCCGTCGCTCCCACTAGTGTCATGGGAGACAGCGTGACACGTAACCGAGACGTCACGGAGGGTTATTGGTAAGACCTTGGCGTCAGGGGACGCGCTCGAACCTGACGAAGCCCACGTACATTCCCATCCCGCAGGCGTAGCGCAGCCGCCCCTCCGGACGGGCGGCGAGCCGCACCACGCGCGCGCCCGTCACGGGGAGCACGACGTCGCGGTCGTCGATGGCGAGCGTGCGCGTGCAGCCCCGGTTGTCGTCGGTCCTGAACACGATCTCGACGGGCCGGCCGGCGGCGGCGACGGCGATGCCGGGCCGGAAACCCTCAGCGGTCGCCCAGATGGTGAGCCGCTGGACGCCGTCCGTTCCGGTGAGGGCGCGCCCCGCCGCGGCGGCGGGAGAACCGAGCTCTGGCAGCCAGCCGCCGAGTCGCATGCCTGAGCCGACGGTGAACAGTCCGGCGGCCAGGGCCGCGATCCCCGCCAGGGCGGCCAGCCTCGTCGAGGCGAGCGTGCGCAGCAGCAGTCCCAGGGCGGCGAAGGCGGGAGCCGTGCCGAGGGCGAGCCCAGCGAGCGCGGCCGCGCCCCCGAGCGCCGACCCCGAGGAGACGGCCACGATCTCCATGCCGATCGTGACGCCGCAGGGTACGAAGATCGTGGCCATGCCCAGTGCCGCCGCCCGCACGAGAGTGGGGGAACGGGCGCCGGTGTCCGGGGAACCGGTGCCACCGGCCGCGCCACGCACCGGCGCGCGATCGTGTCCGTGCCCGCTGTCCGGGCACGAGCATGCGTGCGGGTCGCCGCCTGCAGGGGCGGGCCCCTTCCTCGCCGGCACGCAGCCCGCCTCGCGGCGCCGGCGGAGCATCCGTACGGCGAGGACGACCACCGCGGTTCCCGCGGCGACGAGCAGCGCGGCTCGGGTGCGGGGGCCGACCTGGACGGCCGCGCCCGCCAGCCCGAGCAACGCGCCGAGGGCGGTGTGGGCGATGAGCCTGCCGGTGAGGAACGCGGCCACCGGCGGGAGGCCGCGCGACGGGCCGTGCCGGTCGCCGGAGGGGGAGACGAGGCCGATGAGGAGGCCGCCCTGGACCGCGGCGCACGACGCTGTGCCCGCGGCCAGGCCGGCGGCGAGGCCCCCGGCGAACAGGGCGGCCGGGTTCACGGTCAGCCGGTGAGCGCGAGGTCGTCGAGCGCGCCGGTCTTCGCCGCCTCCACGAGCGAGCCGAGCTGGTCGAGGCTCATCTCCACCTTCTGGCCGAAGTCGTCGGTGATGACGACCTGACGCTCTGCCGGGGCGGAGGCGTCCACGAACAGCTCGGGGCAGCCGCAGCTGCAGTTGCCACAGAATCGGGCGATGGACTTCACGCCAGTCCTCCTCGTACGGCGGGGCCTTTTGCTCGCAACGTAATGTGATCGCATGGAGGCGACCAGTAACAGTTCGCTGACCGGCCGGAGAGAAGACCGCCACTCCAGGCGGGCGATCGCGGCGCTCGGTTTCGCCGTGATCCGAATGAAGGAAAGTTGCAGAACCCTCACGAGTTTTGCAGATTATTGACCTGAGCTTGGGCCGCCGCATAAGGTCCGGACAAGATCCGCATCAGAACAACCCCCCGGAGCGGTCAATGAAACGTCTGACAGCGGTCGCGGCGTTGCTCAGCCTCGCGGCCGTCGCGGCATGCAGCGGCGGCGGCACGAACGGGAACTCCACAGGCGGCGGCGGTGGAGGCGTCTACACCACGGTGGATATCAACAAACCGTCGCTCGACGTCAACGCGCCGATCAACCCGTGGAACCCCAAGGGCAACGCGTTCTGGGGCTACAACGCGATGAGGATCGCCTGGGCGAAGAACACCCTCACCGACCCGAACCAGTTCTATCCGGGCATCGCGGCGAGCTGGGACATCGCGCCGGACAACTCCTCCATCACCCTCCACCTGCAGCCGGGCAACAAGTGGTCCGACGGGCAGCCCGTCACCGCCGAGGACGTGAAGTTCTCCATCGCGCTGGCCTACACCCAGGGCAGCACCGCCTTCGCGGTCGACCCCGGCGCGGCCGGCGCCGCCTCGGACGTCGAAGTCGTCGACGACAAGACCATCAAGATCACACAGGACATGAAGAACCCCAGCGTCACGTTCGTGCGCGGGGTCATGGACGCCTTCGTGGTGCCGAAGCACGTGTGGCAGAGCGTCGTCCCCGCCGACTTCTGGGAGACGCTCAAGGCCGCCCGCGGCGACGGCCCGGAGGCGGAGGCGGCGCGCGGGCAGATCAAGGCGCTGTCGGAGAAGGTGCTCGCGTTCGCCCCGGCCCAGGACGTGTCGGCCGGGCCGTTCGTCCTCAAGCGGATGAACCCCGGCGAGGCGCTGCTGGTGAAGAACAAGAACTTCTACAACGCCGCCAACGTCGCGCCCGACCAGCTCAAGCTGCTCAACACCACCGGGAACGAGCAGATCTGGAACTATCTGACCTCCGGCAAGCTCGACAACGCCCCGTTCACCGCGGTGCCCGCCGACGTGATGAAGCGAATCAAGGCGACGCCCGGCAACCAGGTCATCAAGGGCTACTCCCCGGTGGCCGTATCGCTGGCGTTCAACCAGGCGAAGAAGCCGTACGACAACGTGCACGTGCGGCGCGGGCTGGCCTACCTGATCAACCGTGAGGAGGTCACGCAGATCGCCTCCCCGGAGGGGGGCACGGCGGCCGTGACCACCTCGGGCATCCACCAGAAGGCCGCCAGGGAATGGCTCGGCGCCGAACTCGACGCGCTGGAGCCGTACAAGCTGGACCCGGCCACGGCGGACAAGGAGTTCACAGAGGCCGGCCTCCAGAAGAAGGACGGCAAGTGGACGCTGGCCGACGGCAAGCCGTGGAAGGTGACCATCCACATCCCGGCGCCGTTCTCCGACTGGGTCTCCGCGGCCAAGGCCATCACCAGCCAGCTCACCACGGCCGGCGTGGACGCCGAGGTGGTCACCACCGCCGACTACCCGCTCTACCTGTCCGAGCTCAACGAGGGCAAGTACGACCTCGGCTTCTGGCTCATCGCGCTCGGCCCCGCGCCGTACAACATCTTCCAGCGCCTGTACGGCTCCTCCAACGGCTGGAACATCCTCGGCGGCAAGGTCAAGCACTCGGCCCCCGGCAAGGACGGCAACTGGATGGGCGGCCCCGAGACGATCGACGTCGAGGGCGTCGGCGCGGTCAACCCCGGCGAGCTGACCGCCCAGCTCAACAGCGTCAGCGGCGACGAGCAGAAGGCCGTCATCGCCAAGCTCGCCAAGGCGGCCAACCAGGACCTGCCGGTGATCCAGCTCTGGGACTACGTGAACACCCAGTTCGTCAACACCAACCGCTTCACCGGCTTCCCCGAGGACGAGAGCGACCTGCTGCGCCAGCCCTCCGGCGTCTGGATCCAGCTCGGCCTGATCAAGAAGAAGCAGTAGTCCATGGCGGTTCTCCTGCGGCGGCTCGCGGGCCATGTGGCCCGCGGGTTCGTCATGATCCTGGTCGTCACGACGATCAGCTTCCTGATCATCAGGAGCGTCCCCGGCGACCCGCTCGCGGCCCGCTATCAGAAGCTCGTCGAGCAGGGCATGGCCCCCGACGCCGCCCAGCGCGCGGTCGAGGCGCTGTACGGCTTCACGCCGAAGGGCGGCCTGTGGGAGCAGTACCTCGACTACATGGGCGGGCTGGCCCACCTCGACCTCGGGCAGTCGCTGTCCGTGCCCGGCGCCGGCGTGTCCACCGTGCTGTTCTCGGCCGCCAAGTGGACCGTGATCCCGGTGCTCGCCGGGACGCTGCTGAGCTTCCTCGTCGGCGTCGTCATGGGCGTCTACGCGGCGATCAAGAGGACGGGCGTGCTGGGCGACCTCCTCGCGATCTCCGGATCGCTGCTGCACGGCGTCCCGCAGTACGTGCTGGCGCTGCTGCTGGGGGCGATCTTCACCACGCTGGTCCCGATCCTCCCCGCCGGGGGGACGGCCGACATCATGATCGACCCCGGCTTCACCGCCGACTACATCGGCTCGCTGGTCCAGCACGCCACCCTGCCCGTCGTCACGTACGCGCTGGCCGGCTACGGCGGGTGGATCCTCGCGATGAAGTCGAGCGTGGTCACCGTGCTCGGCGACGACTTCATCCTGGCCGCCGAACTGCGCGGGATGAAGCGGTCGATCATCTTCCGTTACGTGGCGCGCAACGCGATCCTGCCGCTGTTCACGATCCTGGCGCTCTCGCTGGGCCTGCTCTTCGGTGGCGCGATCTTCATCGAGCGCATCTTCAACTACCCGGGCCTGGGGCTGATGCTCATCGACAGCATCAACAACCGCGACTACTCCCTGATGGGCGGGGCGTTCCTGCTCATCACGACCGCGATCGTCGTCGCGAACATCGCCGCCGACCTCCTCTACACGGTCATCGACCCCCGGGTGCGCAGCGGAGGGGAGGCGGCATGAGCGCGACCATCGTGCCGGAGGCGGAGGCGGGGGGCGCCGCGGCGGTCCGCCGCAACTTCTGGCGGGGCGTCTGGCGGGTCATGCGGCGCAAGCCGAGCCGGATGGCCGGTGCGGTCATCCTCGCGGTGTTCGCCTTCATGGGGATCTTCGGGCCGATGCTCTACCCCGACCCCCTGCCCCGCGACACGAGCGCGCTCTACGCCTCGCCGAGCCTGCGGCATCCGTTCGGCACCGACTTCGAGGGCACGGACGTGCTCGCCCTCGTCGTCACCGGCTCCCGGTACGTCCTGCTGACCGCCGTCGTGACGGCCGTCATCACGGTCGTGGTCGGCGCGGGCGTGGGGTTGTTCGCCGGGTTCCGGCGGGGCCGCTGGGACAGCGTGCTCATGCGGTTCACCGACATGAAGCTCACGATCCCGGGGCTGCCGCTGCTGCTTGTGCTGTCGACGGTGTGGAAGTTCACCGGCGCCGTCGAGATGGGCCTGGTGCTGGGGCTGCTCGGCTGGGGCGGCGTGGCCCGGGCCGTGCGGTCGCAGACGCTCTCACTGCGCGAGCGCGGCTTCATCGAGGCCGCACGGGGGCTCGGCCTGTCCACGACGCACATCGTGGGCAGGGAACTGCTGCCCGGCATGGCTCCGTACATCGCGATGAACGCGCTCATCGCGGTGACCGGCGCGGTCTACGCGCAGGTGGGCCTGTTCTTCCTGGGTGTGCTGCCGTTCGAGGCGAACAACTGGGGCGTCATGCTCAACCTCGCCGTCTTCGGCGGCGGCGCGCTGACCACGACGGCCGCGCTGCCGTATCTGCTGGCGCCGCTGCTGGCGATCCTGCTGCTCACGCTCGGCATCGTGCTGGTCGTGGACGCCATGGACGAGATCTTCAACCCCCGGCTGCGGGAGGAGTGAGCATGGCTCCCGAGCAGAGTCCTCCCGGCGTGCGGATCCGCGGGCTGACCGTGGTCTACCGCACCCCGGCCGGCGAGCTGCCGGCGGTGTCCGGCGTCGACCTCGACCTCGCGCCGGGCACGATCACCGGCGTCGTCGGCGAGTCGGGCTCAGGCAAGTCCACGCTCGCGCTGTCGCTGCTCAACGCCGTCCAGCCGCCCGGCAGGATCGCGGCGGGCAGCGTCGAGATCGACGGGCTCGGCGACGTCGTCGCGCTCGGCGGCGAGGGGCTGCGCCGAGCCCGGGGACGACACGTCGGGTACGTCTTCCAGGCGGCGCAGAACTCCCTCAACCCGCTCAAGACGGTCGGCAAACAGGTGCTCGACCTGGGCCGCTCCCACGGCGTCGAGAACCCGCGCGGCCTGCTGGCGGACGCCCGCGACCTGCTCGGCCGGATGGGCCTGGACGGCGCCCGGGTGCTCGACTCCTACCAGCAC
The DNA here is from genome assembly GCF_006874435.1 of Microbispora sp. KK1-11. Taxonomy (NCBI): domain Bacteria; kingdom Bacillati; phylum Actinomycetota; class Actinomycetes; order Streptosporangiales; family Streptosporangiaceae; genus Microbispora; species Microbispora sp. KK1-11. Next base: position 46,010 of record NZ_VIRJ01000019.1, read on the forward strand.
GAACTGTCCGGCGGCATGCGCCAGCGGGTCGGCATCATGCTGGCCCTGGTGCTGAACGCCCGCCTCGTCGTGCTGGACGAGCCCACGACCGCCCTCGACATGATCACGCAGGCGACGATCCTGCGCATCGTCAGGGAGGTGCACGCCGAGCGCGGCCTCACCACGCTCGTCATCACCCACGACCTCGGGGTGGTCGCCGAGGTCGCCGACCGGCTCGCGGTCATGTACGGCGGGCGGGTGGCCGAGCAGGGTCCCACCCGCGAGGTGCTGTCCGAGCCGCGCCACCCGTACACGCGGGGGCTGCTCGGGGCCATCCCGCGCCTCGTCGGCGACATCGGCGAGGCGCACGCCCTGCCGGGCCGCCCGCCGACGCTGGCCGACATCCCGGCCGACGGGTGCGTGTTCCGCGAGCGCTGCCCGCTGCGTATGGACGTGTGCGAGACCGGCCGGCCACCGGTGGTCGTCTCGGGCTCCCGGTCGGCGGCCTGCCACGCCGTACGGGACGAGGACGGGGACAGACCGGCCGTGGCCGCCGCGACGGGGGAGGACCAGGCGTGATCAGCGGGACCGGCATCACGAAGACGTTCCGGCAGCGCGGCGGCGTGCTCGGCGCCCGTGAGGTGCCCGCGCTGCGCGGCGTGGACTTCGCCATTCCGAAGGGCGGCGCCGTCTCGTTCATCGGCGAGTCGGGCTGCGGCAAGACCACGCTCGGCCGGATCATCGCCGGGCTGGAGACCTGCGACTCCGGGGAGATCGTGATCGACGACGTGGCGATGTCGTCGCTGAGCCACCGCAGGCGGCAGCCGTACTACCGCCGGGTCCAGCTCATCCACCAGGACCCCTACTCCGCGCTGAACCCGACGCGCACGATCCACCAGGCGCTGGCCGCGCCGCTCGCGCTGCGGGCGAGGCAGACCGGCCGGCCGCGCTCGTGGGCGGACGAGCGGGCCAGGGAACTGCTCGGCCTGGTCGGGCTCGACCCGGGCTACGTGCTGCCGCGCTATCCCCACCAGCTGTCCGGAGGCATGCGCCAGCGCGTGGTGATCGCCCGCGCGCTCACCGTCGACCCCGAGGTCCTGGTCGCCGACGAGGCCGTCTCGATGATCGACGTGTCGCTGCGCCTGGGCATCCTCGCGCTGCTGAAGGACCTGCGCGAGCGGCTCGGGGTGAGCGTGCTGTTCATCACCCACGACGTGGCGACGGCCCGCTACATCGGCACCGACGGCGAGCTGTACGTCATCTACCGCGGCCAGGTCGTCGAACGCGGCCCGGTCGAGACCGTCATCTCGGCTCCGGTGCATCCCTACACGCAGGCGCTGCTGTCGGCCATCCCGGTGCTGCACGGCCTGGAGTCGCCGGGCGAGCAGCGGGTCGTGCCGGTGGAGGCGTCGGGGGAGCACCCGGACGGCTGCCTGTTCGCGCCGCGCTGCCCCTTCAGGACGGAGCGGTGCGAACGCGAGCGGCCCGCGCTCGGCCGCGACGGCGACATGCCGCAGGAGCACGCCTGCTTCCATCCCGAGCGCCGCAGCGTGGTCGCCGTGCCGGTGAGCCGCCGGTGAGGAGTCGTTTCGGACGCGTACGGCGAACGGGGGAGGCCGGAGTTGGAAACCGACGACAGGGACAAGATGACTGACCCATTGACGGGCCTGTCCACAGAGCATGGCGAGCTCGACACAGAGCAAAGCGGGCTCGACACAGAGCGAAGCGAGCTCTATACCGAGCAGAGCGATCCGCGTTACCGCGAGATCGACCGGTTGCCGACCGAGGAGATCGCCCGCCTGATGAACGCGGCCGACGCCACGGTGCCCGGCGCGGTGGCCAGGGCCATTCCGGCCGTCTCGGCCGCCATCGACGCGATCGCCGCCCGCATGGCGCGGGGCGGACGCCTGTTCTACGTGGGGGCGGGGACGTCCGGCAGGCTGGGCGTCCTCGACGCCTCGGAGTGCCCGCCGACCTTCGGCACCGACCCCGAACTCGTGCAGGGTGTCATCGCGGGCGGCGAGGCCGCGCTGACCCGGTCGGTCGAGGGCGCCGAGGACGACCATGACGGCGGGGCGGCGGCCGTCGCCGGCCGCGGCCTGGGCCCGCTCGACTCGGTCGTGGGGATCTCCGCCAGCGGTCGCGCGCCGTTCGTGCTCGGGGCGCTGGGCGAGGCCGCCCGCCGCGGGGCGCTGACCGTGAGCCTGTCCTGCAACCCGGGGTCGCCGCTGTCGGAGCGGGCCGAGCACCCGATCGAGGTGGTCGTCGGTCCCGAGGTGGTGGCCGGCTCGACCCGGCTCAAGGCGGGGACCGCCCAGAAGCTCGTGCTCAACATGATCTCCACGATCGCGATGATCCGGCTCGGCAGGACGTACGGGAACGCCATGATCGAGGTCTCGGCGGTGAACGAGAAGCTCGCGGGCAGGGCGACTCGGATCGTCGGCGACATCACCGGCGCCGGGTCCGCCGCCGCGCGGGCCGCGCTGGAGGCGGCGGACTGGAACGTCAAGGTGGCCGTGCTGATGATCGAGCGCGACCTCGGCCCGGACGGCGCCCGTGCGCTGCTGAAGGCCAGCGGCGACCGGCTGGAGGCCGCCCGCCACGCCGGAGGCGCCGCCTGAAGAGTGCCGACCTTCCCGGCCCTTCCTCCCGGCCTTTACCGTGAGGAGGGCCGGCCGGGCGGGCCGGAGGGCGCTTCGAGGCGGCCGCGCACTCGCGAGACCGGCGGAGCGGCCGGCTCCCTGCGGGTGGGTCAGGCCGAGCGGGCGCGGCGGTGGGCGTCGCCGAGGTAGTCGGCGAGCGCGTCGCGGGTCGCGCGTAAGGCCGCGTCGGAGGTGTCGAAGGTGCGCTGCGCGACGCCGACGAAGACGCAGTCGACGATGAGCAACTGGCTGATCCGGCTCGCCAGCGCTCCCGGCCGGAACGCCGTCTCGCGCCCGGCGGAGATCAGGACGTGGTCGGCGAGCCCGGCCAGCGACGAGCGCGGGTTGTTCGTGATGGCCACGACCGTCGCGCCGGCCTTGCGGGCCACCCGCGCCGGGCCGAGCACGTCGGGCGTCTCGCCGGTGCAGCTCACCCCGACGGCCACGTCTCCTTCACGGAGCAGCGCGGCGCTGGTGAGCGCGAGGTGCGCGTCGGTGAAGTAGTGGCCGGGCAGCCCGATCCGCATCAGCTTCTGCGCCATGTCGGCGGCGACGAGGCCGGAGGCGCCCACGCCGTACACGTCCACGCGGCGGGCGCCGGAGACGGCGTCCACCACCGCGCCGAGCCCGTCGGGGTTGAGCTGGGCCGCCGTGTCGGCGAGCGCCTGCGACTCGGCCCGGGTGACCTTGGCGATCACGTCGGTCAGGGGGTCGTCCGGGGCGAGGTCGCCGGGCACGAGCCGCTCGGGGGTGTCCCTGGCCACGGCCGCGGCCAGGGCGAACCGCAGCTGGGAGTAGCCGGCGAAGCCCAGCGCCCGTGCGGTCCGCACGATCGTCGCCTCGCTGATCCCCGAGACCGCGCTGACCTCCGTGATGGTGCTGCGGGCCACCATGGCGGGGTCGTCGAGGATGAGACGCGCGATGGTCTGGGCGGCGGGGGTGAGCGAGGGCAGCACCGCACGCACCGTCGCGATCGGGTTGGCCGGTGCGGCGCCCTCGTTCTCGTTCATCACCTGCAGCCTCTCCTGTCGCGCGATCAGCTTAGATCCATGCGCCCGCCGGTGCGGGACAACGGGACCAGAAGTCCACATGTCGAGACATGTACGGCGTGACCTGGACGCCCGTCGTCGTCTCCCATGAGGACCTCTTGGGGCAGATTACACGTCGATGACACTTTCTTTTATTCGCATTGATCTGAAAGTAAGTTTCTGCCAGTGTCGTGATCGCCGCATCCCCCCGGCCTTCGGAGGTCCGATTGAGCTCCCCCTCCCGGCGTGCCGTGCTGCGCGGCCTGGCCCTCGCCGCCGCGGCGTCGGCCGTCCCGCTGCCGGCCCTCGCCGCATCCCCCGCTTCCGCCTTCTCCGCCTCTCCCGCCGGGTACGTCCCGCCGCTGCGCCAGATGCGCGGTATGTGGATCGCCTCGGTCGTCAACATCAACTGGCCGTCCAAGACCGGACTGACGCCCGAGCAGCAGCAGGCCGAGTTCACGGCCTGGCTCGACCTGGCCGTGGCGCGCCGGCTCAACTCCGTGTTCGTGCAGATCAGGCCGACCGCCGACGCCTTCTGGCCGTCGCCGTACGAGCCGTGGTCGCAGTATCTGACCGGGGTCCAGGGGCAGGACCCGGGCTACGACCCGCTGGGCTTCGCCGTCGAGGCGGCCCACCGGAGGGGCCTGGCGTTCCACGCCTGGTTCAACCCCTACCGCGTGTCCATGCAGGCGGACCCGGCCAAGCTGCACCCCGACCACCCCGGCCGCCGCCATCCCGAGTGGATCGTCCCGTACGGCGGCAAGCTCTACTACAACCCCGGCATTCCCGAGGTCCGGGCGTTCGTGCAGGACGCGATGATGGACGCCGTCACCCGATACGACATCGACGGCGTGCACTTCGACGACTACTTCTACCCGGTCAACACGACGGCGTTCGACGACAGCGCGGCCTACGCGGCCTACGGCGCGGGCTTCCCCGACCTGGCCGCCTGGCGGCGCGCGAACGTCGACCTGCTGGTCCGGGAGATGCAGCAGCGCGTACGGCAGGCCAAGCCCGAGGTGATCTGGGGCATCGGCCCTTCGGGCATCTGGCGCAACAAGGCCACCGATCCCCTCGGCTCCGACACCAGCGGCGGCCAGTCGTACGACAACCTGCACGCCGACACCCGCGGCTGGGTGAAGAAGGGCTGGCTCGACTACGTCGCGCCGCAGCTCTACTGGTACATCGGCCAGTCGAACGCCGACTACGCCAAGCTCGTCCCCTGGTGGTCCGACGTGGCCGCCGGCACCGGGGTGCAGCTGTGGATCGGCCAGGCGGCGTACAAGGCGGGGACGGCCGGGCAGCCCGCCGAGTGGCTCCAGCCGGACGAGCTGTCCCGGCACCTCACGCTCAACCGCGACCACCCGGAGGTCGGCGGGGACATCTGGTACAACGCGGCCGACGTCCGCGACGACCGGCTCGGGTCGATCGGCGCGGTCGTGAGCGGGCACTACACGCGTCCGGCGCTCGCGCCGCTGCTGCCCAGGCTCGCGGGCGGCGAGCCGCCGCGTCGTCCCGTGCTCGCCTCGGCCCGCCGCGTGAGCGGGGGCGTGGAGCTGCACGTCGAGGCCACGGGCCCCCGCGCCCCGTTCCAGTTCGCCGTCTTCCGGTTCGACCGGCCCGCCCGCCGGCAGGACTTCGCCGACGCGGCGCACCTGGTCGCGGTCGTCCCGGCGGGCAGGCACGTCCGCTGGGTCGACCCGGACGGCGCGCCCGGCCACCGCTACCACGTCACGGCCGTCGACCGGGCGTCCCGGCAGAGCGAGCCGAGCCAGGAACGCAGGGCGCACTGAGCAGGGCGTATTGAGCAGGGGCGCTTTGAGCAGGGTGGATTGAGCAGGGCGCTTTGAGCAGGGTGCACTGAGCAAGGCGCTTTGAGCAGGGTGCAATGAGCGCGGGGCCGAGTAGCCCTCCGGCCGGAGCGGGACGCCGTGACGCACCGGCGTCCCGCCCGGCCGGTCCCCGCGCCCTGCCGGTCCGCCCTGCCGGTCCGCCCTGCCGGTCCGCACGGTCAGGCGGTGCGGGCCGTTGCGTCAGGGCGTCAGCGGGCGGGGGCGAGCTCGGCGAGACAGGCGTTGAGCGCCTTCCATGCCTGCCACACCCGCGTCGCCCCGAACTGCGCGTTGAAGCGCAGCACGGCCCGCACGTCCTCGGGTGACGCGCCGGCTCCGAGGGCGCGGCCCACGTGGATGCGGAACGTCTCGTCCAGTGTCTGGTAGTGCACGTCGATGCTCATCGTCGTGAACGCCCGCTCGCGGACGCTCAACGTGCCCGGCCCCTGGACGCCCCGCATCCGCGACTGGAGGTCGAAGTACTCCAGGAAGTACGGGTCGAGCTCGGTCAGCTCGGCCCGCACCGGCTCGGGCAGCGGGGTCGGCGCCGCGCCGGGACCGGTCACCAGCAGTTCCCGGGGCAGCGGTTCCGCGTCCGGACGGGACAGCCCGGCCGCCGCCTCGATCTCGGCGAGCCGCTCCAGCGCGGCCAGCGCCGCGACATACCCGCTGTCGTAGGAGATCAGGCGCAGCAGCGCCCGCATGTCCGCGGTGGACACGCCGCGCCGCAGACCCGCGCGGACGTGCATCTCGAACGGGAACCCGAGGGCCGGCTGGCAGACGTCCGCGACCAGGGCCAGGAACACCTTCTCGCGGTCGGTCAGCTCGGGCACCGCCCAGCAGTGCTCCACACTGGCGGCCGCCATCTGGGCGAACACCGGGTCCATCTCGTTGATCGTGTCGAAGTTCGTCGAAGCGTCGACGGTCACAGGGATCGCTCCTTTGGTAAACGGCTGTAGCGCTACGACTGTAGCGTGACAATCGTCCTCGTACAATGGGCCGGTCATGGAAGCCACCCCACCTCCGACAACTGGGCCCCCGAATCCCGCCGCCCGCCGCCGTCCGAACGCGCGAGGGCAGGGCGAGCGGCTGCGCGAGGAGATCGTCGCGGCGGCCATGCGCATGCTCGACGACCTCGCCGACGACGAGGCGCTGTCGCTGCGGGCCGTCGCGCGCGAGGTGTCGATCGCGGCCACCTCGGTCTACCTGCACTTTCCCGACCGCGACGCGCTGGTGCTCGCGGTGCTGCGGCGCTGCCACGAGGAACTGGTGCGGACCGGTGACGAGGCGGACGCGGCGCAGGAGGACCCCGCGGCGCGGCTGCGGGCGCGCATCCTCGCGCAGGCCGCCTGGGCGCATGAGCATCCGGGCCTTTACAAGGTGCTGCACGAGAGCGCGGTCCACCGCCGGCTCGGCATGCCGTTCAAGGAGGTGCTGGTCGCCAGGACCACGGAGGCGGTCCAGCGCTGCATGGACGCCGGGGCCGCCCCGCGCGACGACGCGACGACGGTCGCGATCGACCTGCGCACGGCGGTGAACGGCATGCTGTCCCAGCGGATCAACGAACCCGACCTGCCCTGGCCGCCCGCGGAGGAGCAGATCGACCGTTTCCTCACCAAGCTCGTCGGCCTCCCGCAGAGAGCCGGCTGAACGATCCTTGCGAGGCAGGTGTGCGCGTACTCGGGCTGATGTCGGGGACCTCCCACGACGGGATCGACTGCGCGCTCGTCCACTGGTCGCGCGACGGCGACCTGCTCACCGGTGTCGTGGAGCACACCGGCACGGTGCCCTACCCGCCTGACCTGCGGGCCGCGATCGTCGCCGCGCTGCCGCCGAACCATACGGACATGGGCGAGGTCTGCCGCCTCGACACGCTCGTGGGCCGGGCGTTCGCCGGGGCGGCGGCGGCCTGCCCGGCCGCCGACCTCGTCTGCTCGCACGGGCAGACGATGTACCACTGGGTGGAGGACGGGCGCGTGCGCGGGACGCTCCAGCTCGGGCAGCCCGCCTGGATCGCCGAACGGCTCGGCGTGCCGGTCGTGTCGGACCTGCGGGTGCGCGACGTGGCCGCAGGCGGGCAGGGCGCGCCGCTCGTGTCCGCCTTCGACCTGCCGTTGCTGTCCGGGCTGCCCGCCTCGGCGGGCCGGGCCGGCGCGCTGAACCTCGGCGGCATCGCCAACCTCACCGTGTGCGAGCCCCCGCTCGCCTACGACACCGGGCCGGCCTCGGCGCTGACGGACGCGGCCGTACGCGCCGCCACCGGCATGCCGTACGACGAGGACGGCAGGCTGGCCGCGGCGGGGAAGGTCCACGAGGGCCTGCTGGCCGAGTTGCTCGCCGAGCCGTACTATCACCGGCCGCCGCCCAAGACGACGGGCAAGGAACTGTTCCACGCGGGCTATCTGGACCGGGTCGCCGGGCCGTACGCGCTGGGCCTGCCGGACCTGGTGGCGACGCTCACGGTGCTCACGGCCGAGACGGTCGCGGCGGAGATCCGGCGGCACGGGCTCGGCACGGTCGTCGTCTCCGGCGGCGGCGTCCGCAACCCGGCCCTGATGCGCGCGCTGCGCGAGCGGGCCCGAGGCGTGCGGCTGCTGCCGAGCGACGACCTCGGCGTGCCCTCGGACGCCAAGGAGGCCGTCGCGTTCTCCTACCTCGGCTGGCTGACCGCGCACGGCCTGCCCGGCACGGTGCCCGCCTGCACCGGCGCGGCCGGATCGCGGGTGCTCGGCACGATCACCCCGGGCCGCGGGCCGCTGCGGCTCCCGGAGCCGCTGGACCTGCCGCCCCGCCGCCTCCGCATGAGCGCTGTTGACCCTGACACCGTGTGAGGCGCTGGAATCGGCCACACCATGTTCACCATCGGAGACTTCGCCAGGCACGGCCGCGTGTCGGTCCGCATGCTGCGCCACTACGACGCGATCGGGCTGCTCCGCCCGGCCCATGTCGATCCCGCGAGCGGCTACCGCTTCTACGAGGCGGGCCAGCTCGCCCGCCTCAACCGGATCACCGCGCTCAAGGACCTGGGCTTCACCCTCAGACAGGTGGGGGAAGTCCTGGACGAGCAGGTGAGCGCCGAGGAGCTGCGCGGGATGCTGCGGCTGCGGCAGGCGGAGCTGGAGGCGGCGATGGCCGCCGCGGCGGCCCGGCTGGCCCAGGTCGAGGCGAGGCTCCGGACGATCGAGAGTGAGGGACACATGAACACCGACGACGTGGTGGTCAAGCGCATCCCCGCCGTCCGGGTGGCGGAACTCAGCGGCGTGGCGCGCAGCTACGAACCCGAGGACATCGGCCCGGTCGTCGGCCCGCTGTTCGAGGAGCTGTGCCGCAGACTGGACGAGGCCGCGGTGACCCCGGTGGGGCCGGGGATCGCCTACTACGAGGACGCCCCCGGCGGCGACGGAATCCTCGCGCACGTGGCGATGCCGGTCGCGGTCGCGCCCGGGGACGGCCACGACTTCGCGATCGTGGACCTGCCCGCGATCGAGCGGGCGGCCACGATCGTGCACCGCGGCCCGATGGACGACGTCCTCCCGGCCGCGCAGACGCTGGCCCGGTGGATCGCCGACGGCGGCCACCGCTCCGCCGGGTACGCCAGGGAGCTCTACCTGGAGGCCGGGGAGGATCCCGCCCGGTGGGTCACCGAACTCCAGGAGCCGCTCGCCGGCTGAAGGACGCCGGAGGCCCCCAGCCGGTCGCCGTCGCAGGCCGGCTGGGGGCCTCCGGCCAGAGTGGCTCTCCGTCACGGCTCGGCGGCGGGTGCGGCCGTCCTGCGTGTCAGAGCCAGCCGGGTTTGACCAGGCCCGACTCGTAGGCGATGACGACGAGCTGGGCCCGGTCGCGGGCGTGGAGTTTGCTCATCGTGCGGCTCACGTGGGTCTTGGCCGTCGCCGGGGACATGTAGAGCCTGGCGGCGATCTCGTCGTTCGTCATGCCGGTGCCCACGAGCGCGAGCACCTCCCGTTCCCGTTCGGTGAGCGGGTCGAGGCGGGTCGCGATGCCGGGCTCCTTGGCGCGGGCGACGTACTCCGCGATGAGCCTGCGCGTCACGCCGGGGGACAGCAGGGCGTCGCCGGAGGCCACCACCCGGACGGCCTGGATCAGCTCGGCCGGCTCGGTGTCCTTGACCAGGAAGCCGCTCGCACCGCCGCGCAGGGCCTCGAAGACGTACTCGTCCAGCTCGAACGTGGTGAGCATGACGATCTTCACGTCGGTGAGGGCGGGGTCGTCGCCGATGCGGCGGGTGGCCGTCAGGCCGTCGGTGCCGGGCATGCGGATGTCCATCAGCACCACGTCGGGGCGCAGGTCCCGGGTGAGCAGGACGGCCTGCTCGCCGTCGCCGGCCTCGCCGACGACGGTCATGCCCTCCTGCGCGTCGAGCAGGGCCCGGAACCCGGCACGGACCAGTGCCTGGTCGTCGGCGAGCAGGACGCGTATCAATTCGGCTCCTTCTGGGTGGCGGACGGGGGTAGGGGGAGACGGGCCTCGACGCGGAAGCCGCCGCCGGGCCGGGGGCCCGCCGCCAGCGACCCGCCGAGCGCCGCGGCCCGCTCGCGCATGCCGGGGATGCCGTTGCCGCTGCCGAGGCCCGCCTCGGCCCGCGCCGTTCCCGCGCCGTCGTCCTCGATCACCACGGTCAGCTCCTCAGGCGCGTACGCCACGCGTACGGTCACCCGTGAGCCGGGCGCGTGCCGCGAGACGTTGGTCAGCGACTCCTGCACGATCCGGTAGCCGGCCCGGTCGATGCCGGCGGGCAGCGGGCGCTCCTGCCCGGTGACCTCCAGCGTGACCGGCAGGCCGCTGCGCTCGGCGAGGTCGGCCAGGTGGGCCATCCCGGCCGTGGGGGAGCGCGGCGCGCCGTCCCTGAGCAGGCTCAGCACGCCGCGCATCTCGGTCAGCACGTCCTTGGACGCCTGCTTGATCGTGGTCAGCGCGGTGCGGGCCTGCTCGGGGTGGTCGTCCAGGATGTGCAGGGCGGTGGACGCCTGGACGTGGATCAGCGAGATGTTGTGGGCGAGCACGTCGTGCAGCTCCTGGGCCATGGTGAGCCGTTCCTCGCTCGCCTGCCGCCGGGCCTCCTCCCGCGCCACCCGCTGGCGTTCTGCGAGCCGCTCGCGGCGCATCCGGTGGAACTCCGCGACGGTGAGCGTGAGCAGCAGGTAGGCCGCGACCGCGGTGTGGTGGAAGAGGCTCGCCCGATGGGGGATGAACCAGGTGGCATAGACGACTACGAACAGGAAGAACGCCCCCGATGACAGCCATGCCGCGCGCCGGTGCCCCGACAGCACCGCGTTGAAGATCACGATGATCGGGCTGAGGAACACCGGCCCGTACGCGTAGCCGAACAGCATGTAGAGCGAGGTCGAGGTGAGCGTGACCACCAGAACGCCGACCGGCGCCCGCCGGCGCAGCCCGATCGCGAGCGGCCCGACCAGCAGCAGCGCGTAGCCCCCCCAGTTCAGCGGCACCCGCCCGAGGTCCGGGTTGCGCAACTGCCAGTACTGGGCGCCTATCGTCAGGAACACCTGGACGATCCCGATGATGACCGGCAGAACGGGATCGATGCGGTGGTACATCGCGGAACGGGAACGCACACCCGCACGCTAGGCCATCGCCGCTGGTCACCGCATCCGCCCGGCGCGGCAGTCCGCCGTACGCCGGAAGGAGTAGCCCGCACCGGCGTCCAAAAGCGGACAATCCCGCAGCGATTCTGACTTCCATGAGTCATGCTGGAGTGATCGCGCAAGTGGTGGAGGTGCCGGGGCATGAGGAGCGTCGTCGTCACGTCGCTGGGACTGGTCACGTTCGCGGGCTTCCTCGCACCGCCTGTCCACGCCGCACCGGTGGAGTCCGCGGCGGCGGTCAAGCGGCCCGTCGCGGAGGGGTACGGCGGGGCCGTGGCCACCGTGGACCTGGACGCGAGCAAGGCCGCGCTCTCGGTGCTGCGCCAGGGCGGCAACGCGATGGACGCGGCGGTGGCGGGGGCGGCGGCGCTGGGCGTGACCGAGCCCTACTCGGCCGGGCTGGCCGGGGGCGGCTTCATCGTCTACTACGACGCCCGCAAGCGTAAGGTGACCACGATCGACGGGCGGGAGACCGCCCCGCGGGCGATGACCTCGACGGCGTTCGAGGGGATCCCGTTCGACGAGGCGGTCACCAGCGGGCTGTCTGTCGGCGTCCCGGGCAGCGTGGCGCAGTGGGACATGGCGCTGCGCCGGTACGGCACGATGCCGCTGCGGCAGGCGCTGCGCCCCGCGATCGAGATCGCCGAGAAGGGCTTCGTCGTCGACCAGACGTTCCACGACCAGACGCAGCAGAACGCCGGCCGCTTCGCCGACTTCACCACGACGGCCTCGCTCTACCTGCCGGGCGGGCAGCCGCCGCCGGTCGGCTCGGTCTTCCGCAACCCCGACCTCGCGCGCACCTACCGTGAGCTGGGCATCCGCGGCCCGGCCTGGTTGTACGGCGGCGCGCTCGGCCGGGAGATCGTCGCCACGGTGAAGAAGCCGCCGGTGCGCCAGGGCGCCACCAGGAACGTCAGGACCGGGCTGATGGAGGTCTCCGACCTCACGGCCTACCGGGCGCTCGAACGGCCGCCCACCAAGGTCGCGTACAAGGGCCTCGACGTGTACGGCATGGCGCCGCCGTCGTCCGGCGGCTCCACCGTGGGGGAGGCGCTGAAGATCCTGGAGGCCCTCCCGAAGGTCGGCCTGCACGAATACCTGGAGGCGTCCCGGCTCGCCTTCGCCGACCGCAACGCCTACGTCGGCGACCCGGCGTACGTGGACGTGCCGCTGGATCAGCTGCTGTCCGACGGGTTCGCCAAGGAGCGCGCCTGCCTGATCGGCCCGCGGGCGATGGCGCACCCCGCCGCGCCCGGGTCGCCCGACGGCTCCTACTCCTCCTGCTCGACGTCCCAGGAAGCCTCGGTCCCGGAGGAGAAGAAGGAGGGTCCTGAGACCACCCACCTCGTGGTGACCGACCGGTGGGGCGACGTGGCGGCCTACAACATCACGATCGAGCAGACCGGCGGCAGCGGGATCGTGGTGCCGGGCCGCGGCATCCTGCTCAACAACGAGCTGACCGACTTCACCTTCGGCCCGGCGCCGGGCGACCCCAACCTGCCCGCTCCCGGCAAGCGCCCGAGGTCGTCCATGGCCCCGACCATCGTGCTCAAGGACGGCAGGCCGCTGCTCGCCGTCGGCTCGCCCGGCGGCGCGACGATCATCACGACCGTGCTGCAGATCCTGGTGAACCGGCTCGACTTCGGCATGTCGCTCCCGGACGCCGTGGCCGCGCCGCGCGCCTCGCAGCGCAACACCGCCGCCACCCAGGCCGAGCCCGCGTTCGCCGAGCGGTACGGCGCGGAGCTGACCGCGCTCGGTCACACGCTGACGGACGTCCCCGGGCCGCCGGCGGGGGAGATCGGCGCGGCGACCGGCCTGGAGTTCCTGCGGAACGGCCGTGTCCAGGCGGTCGCCGAGCCCGCCAGGCGTGGTGGAGGCAGCGCCCTCGTGGTCAGCCCGCGTCGCTGAGCCGAGTCGGCCCCCTGGTCAGCCTCGGGCGCCGATGAGTTCGTAGGCCGCCGGCTTCACCTTCCGGGTCCGTGCCCAGTATTCGAAGGTGAAGCCGGGCCACAGCGTGCGGTTCCTGCCGTGCTCGTCGAGATACCAGCTCGTGCAGCCGCCCTCGCTCCACACCAGCCGGTCGAGCCGCCGCTGCAGGCGGTCGTTGAAGGCCCGCTGCGCCGACGGCCGTACGTCCATGGCCTTCGCCTTGGTCTTCGACAGCAGCCGCAGGCAGTCCATGACATACCGGACCTGCGACTCGATCATGAAGACGACCGAGGTGTGCCCGAGACCGGTGTTGGGACCGAGCAGGAAGAACAGGTTGGGGAAGCCCGCGGTCGTGATCCCGTAGTAGGCCTCGATGCCGTCGCGCCACGCGTCCTGGATCTTGACGCCGTTCCTGCCGACGATCCGCTGCTCGTTGAGGGAGTCGACCACCCGGAAGCCGGTGCCGTAGACGATCACGTCGGCCTCGTGCTCGCGCCCCGCGGCGTCCACGACCGACCGCTCCCTGATCTCGGTGACCCGGTCGGTGACCAGCTCGACGTTGTCCCTGGTCAGCGCGGGGTAGTAGTCGTTGGACAGCAGGATGCGCTTGCAGCCGATGGTGTAGTCGGGCCTCAGCTTCGCGCGCAGCTCGGGGTCGGGCACCTGCCGGGCCAGGTGCCGCTCGGCCATCGCCTGGTGGACCTTCATCAGCCGCGGGTCGATCGTGAAGCCCACGGCCCGGGTCTCCAGCAGCCAGTAGACGGCGTCGCGCAGCAGGCGGGCGCCGCCGGGCGTCTCCATGGCCCGCTTCAGCCGTCCGTCGATCGGCAGGTCCGGTTTGGGCTGGATCCACGGTGGGGTGCGCTGGAAGACGGTGAGCCGGCTCGCCTGTTCGGCGACGACCGGGACGAACTGGATCGCCGACGCGCCGGTGCCGACGACCGCGACGCGCCTGCCGTTCAGGTCCGCGGAGTGGTCCCACCGGGCGGAGTGGAACACGGTGCCGGTGAAGCGCTCACGGCCGGGGATCTCGGGGAGCGACGGCACGTGCAGGGCGCCGACGCCGGACACGACGGCATGGGTCTCGAAGGTCTCCCCGTCGCCGGTCGACACCCGCCACAGGGCCCGCTCGTCGTCGTACTCCAGCCCGCAGACCTCCTTGCCGAACCGCAGGTGGGGCTCCAGGCCGTGCTTGCGGGCGCAGGCCCGCATGTAGTCCCAGATCTCCTCCTGCGGGGAGAACAGCCGTGTCCAGCCGGGATTGAGCTCGAACGAGAAGGAGTACAGCGGCGAGGGGACGTCGCAGGCGCAGCCGGGATAGGTGTTGTCCCGCCAGGTGCCGCCGAGCTCGCCGGCCTTCTCCAGGATCACGAAGTCGTGATAGCCGGCTTCCTTGAGCTTGATGGCCATGCACAGCCCGGCGAACCCGGAACCGATGATCGTGACGCCCGGACTGGGCATGCGTCCTCCCCGTCCTATTGGAAGATTTGTCCAATATATTCCTGCGGGCGGGCCGGGTCCAGGGACCGGTGCGTACGGCCGGAGCAGCCGGGGAGTGCCTCCGCAAGCGCCGGGGGGGGGCACTCCGTCACTGTATGTCGTGACAGCGAGGGGCCGAGTCGTCGGCGGGCATGACAAAGCCGCCGACGGGCGCGGACGTCGGCGGCTGGTACAGGTATGTCAGCGAACCAGGAGGTACGCCACCACGGCGAGGATCACGACGAGCGCCGCACCGACGGCGATCCAAATCGGCAGGCGGGACGGCTGCTCCTTGGAGGCCTCCGTGTCCTGCTGCTGCGCGAACGCCCGGAAAGCCTGGGTGTTACCGGCCGGGTCGATCTGAGGGTCGGACATGGGCATGACTCTAGCGACACATGGTGCGGCCCGGCTGTGATTTGTCGGATTTTGCCCTCTCCTGATCGTGCCTTGGCGTTCACCAAAGGCACCGGCGCGAATACCGGACCGGCGCGGGCGGCGGATAGCGTTGTATCCATGCTCCGCACCCTCCTGGCTCCCCGGCTGGTGGCCCTGCACCTGCTGGTCATCGGGGTGCTCGTGTCCTTCACCTTCCTCGGCCGCTGGCAACTCGGCGTCTTCGAAGCGTCGGGCGCCCCACGGCGGGCCCCCGACCCCGCGCCCGTGGCCGTCACCGAGCTGGCCCAGGTGGGGCAGCACGTCAGCGGCACCGCGATCAGTCGCAGGGTGACCGCCACGGGGACCTACGACGCCGCGAAACAGCTGCTGGTGGCCGACCGGGTCGCGGACGTCGCCGCCCCCGGCGGCCGGGCGGCCCGGGGGAGCGGGTTCTGGCTGCTCACGCCGCTGCGGCTCACGGACGGCACGGTCGTCCCCGTCGTACGCGGCTGGGTTCCCACGGCGGCCGACCCCGCCACGGCCGTGCCGGAGGGCACCGTGACCGTGACGGGCCGGCTGCGGCCGGCCGAGCAGACCGACGACGTGATGCGCAGCGGGAACCTGCCGCGCGGCCAGGTGGCGACGGTGTCGACGGCGGAGCTGATCAACGTGTGGCCGGACGCGCGGGTGCGGGACGGGTTCGTCGTCGCGACCGCGCAGGAGCCGCCGTCCCGCGCCACGCCGGTGGCCGTGTCGGCGCCGACCGAAGGCGGCGGTTTCACCTGGCGCAACCTGGCCTACGCCCTCCAGTGGTGGATCTTCGCGCTGTTCGCCGTGTACATGTGGTTCCACTTCGTACGCGACGCCCTGCGCGGGCAGCGGGAGCGGGAGCGTGAGGAGCCGCAGCCGGCCGAGCCCGCCGCGCACGTGGAGGCCTGATCGGCCCTGAAGCCTGGACCATCGGGTGGCACGGATATCGTGTGGTGACCGTTTCCCCAGCAGAGGTAATGATCGACGTGGAATCCGCGCTCAACTTCTATCGCGTCATGGCGTACATCGTCGGCGTGATGCTGCTCGTGCTGTGTGCCGCCATGGTCGTCAAGTACGGCTTCGACAGCGGCACGATGGTCGCGGTCGTCGGGCCGATCCACGGCTTCCTGTACATGGTCTATCTGGTGGCCGCGATCAACCTGGGCCTGATCAAGGCCCGCTGGTCGGTGGGCTACCTGCTGCTGGTGCTCATCGCGGGCACGATCCCGTTCCTGTCCTTCGTGATGGAGCGCAGCGTCACGGAGCGGGCGCGCAGGAGGATCGCCGCCGCTTCCTGAGCGAAACGGAACGGCCGGGCGCCGCGACGGCCGCCCGGCCCGTGTTCCTTCGTCTGGTCGTCTCTGTGGAGCCTCAGCCGCCGATCTGGCGGCGGCGGATGCGCCGCAGCCGCGCCCGCTGCGACTCGTCGAGCATGAAGTAGGCGACGACCGGCGCACCCAGCGCGCCGATCGCGATCAGCCAGGCCAGGAGCGTCGGCACCGGAAGGATGAAGACCAGCACGGCCACCACCGCCGCGCCCACGTAGTACTTGCCCAGTGGCGACATCGTCAGGCCTTTCGTGTCGGGTCCCGCGCGGGACGTCGTCCCGTCGCCTGGGAGAACGTCCGAAGTCCCGGCGGAGTTCCGCGAACGCCCGCGGGGAGACGCCCGATCCCGGCCGGCGCTCTTGCGCGCCGCGGCGCCGCGGCGCCCGGGGAGACGAGTGACCGTCTCCGCCCGGCTCCGCGACGCCGCGCACGCTCCCCGGTCTCCGGCATGGGCCGCGCTCCCGATGTCGACGGGACGAACTGCGTTCCCGTACGGCGGCCCGCCCGAGACTCAGCCTTCGCCGGACTCCGACTTGCCCATCGCCTTGCGGATCAGGTCGCGGGCGCGATCCATGATCGCGACCGGCGTCCCCATCAGGATGTTCGCCGTCGCCGATTCGACCCCGGGATGCGGGTGCGTGGGAGCCATCGCCTCGGCTGCCTTGACGCCCACGGCCATCGCCCTGCGCTCGCCCTCGGACGTGCTCGCCTTGAGCTCGGAGAACTCGTAGCGCTCCTCGGCGGCGGCGTGGGCGAACACGGCGGCCCGCAGTCTCTCCAGCTCCTGGGAGAACTCCGGCGTCGTCACGTCCATGTCGTCGAGGCGGCTGAGCAACTCCTTCGCCTCTTCCTCCTCCTGGAGGCGGTTGTCCACGATCGCGTCGCCGCCGACCAGCTTGCGACGCGCGTAGGGGTGGACGATCTCCTCCTCCGCCGTCTCGTGGACGGCGAGCAGGCGGACGAGGCGGCTGAAGGCCTCCCTGCGCTGCTCCCCCTGGCATCTGTCGACCTCGTCGAACAGCTCCCGGATGAGAACGTGCTGCTGCGTCAGGAGATCGATCACGTCGTTCTCCCGCATGGTCTCCGGCCTTGACTGGCGGTCCATTAGCGCCTCCTTCCTGGTCATATCGGGGCTACCCGCAACGGGGAAGCGAAACCCCTGACCTGCGGATTCGGCTCACGGAGGCGGTGCCGCGGCCCGCGGCCCCGACACGGAAGGCGCGGGCGGGCGGCGTTCACCGATGCACGGGATCTGCACATTTCCGGACGACGGCTCTGCACAGAGGGCATCTACGCTTCCCTCCATGGCTACCCCTCAGCAACGTCGCGTCCTCGTGGTCGAGGACGACGACACCATCGCGAACGCCGTACGGCTCCGGCTCGCGGCGGAGGGCTTCGACGTACGTGTCGCGAGCGACGGCGAGGGGGCGCTCGCGGCCTACGCGAAGGCGGAGCCCGACGTCGTCGTCCTCGACCGGCTGCTGCCCGGCCTGGACGGGCTCGAGGTGTGCCGCAGGATGCAGGCCGCCCGGCCGGTGCCGGTCCTCATGCTCACCGCGCTCGGCGAGGAGACGGATGTGCTGGTCGGTCTGGGGGTGGGGGCCGACGACTACATCACCAAGCCGTTCAGCATGCGGGAACTCGTCGCGAGGATCCACGCCCTGCTGCGACGGGTGGAGCGGGCCAGCCTGCTCGCCCACGAGGACACGGTGATCCGGGTCGGCGACGTGGAGATCAACACGGCCGAGCGCCGCGTGTTCGTCCGCGGGGCCGAGGCCCAGCTCACCCGGACCGAGTTCGACCTGCTGCGGCGTCTCGCCGAGCGGCCCGGCCAGGTCTTCGAGCGCGAACGGCTGCTGTCGGACATCTGGGGCTTCTCCGAGGCCGCCGCGACGCGGACCGTGGACAGCCACGTCCGCGCGCTGCGCCGCAAGCTCGGCCCGGAGGTCGTCCGCACCGTCCATGGCGTGGGATACGCGCTCGTCCGCCCGTGACGCTTCATTAGGGAGAGCAAGGCGTTGAGGCCGCTCGACTTCCTCGGCCGGATCAAGGTCAAGCTCGGCATCGTGATCGTGCTCGCCGTGGTCGCGGCGTTCGTCGTCAACGAGGTCGGCATCAACGGCGGCCTGTCCCGCGATCTCAGGATCGCGATCGCCGTCGTGCTCGCGCTGATCATGGTGCAGCTCCTCGCCCGCGGCATGACCCGGCCGCTGCGCGAGATGGCCGCCGCCGCGCAGACGATCGCCAAGGGCCGCTATGGCCTGCGTGTGAGCGCGACGTCCCGGGACGAGGTGGGGGAGCTCGCGCGGGCCTTCAACGCCATGGCGGCCGACCTCGCCGAGGTCGATCGCCAACGGCGCGAACTCGTGGCCAACGTCAGCCACGAACTGCGCACGCCGATCACCGGCCTGCAGGCCGTGCTGGAGAACGTCGTGGACGGCGTCACGCCGCCCGACCTCGACACCCTGGGCACGGCCCTCGCCCAGACGCAGCGGCTCGGCCGCCTGGTGGCCCAGCTTCTCGACCTGTCGCGGCTCGACTCGGGGGCCCGGCTGATCGAGCCGGAGGAGCTGGACCTGGCGTCGTTGTGCCGCCAGGCCGTCTCGGAGGCGACTCTCGCGCGTGACGACGTCACGGTGGCGAGCGCGGTCACGCCGGGGACGGTGCTGTCCGCCGACGCCGCCCTGCTCGCCCAGGTGCTGGCCAACCTGCTCGACAACGCCGTACGGCACAGCCCGTCCGGCGGCACGGTCCGGGTGGAGGCGCGGCAGGCCGGGCCGAACCTGGAGATCAGCGTGACCGACGACGGCCCCGGCATCCCACCGGCGGAGCGGGCCCGGGTGTTCGAACGCTTCTCGCGGCTCGACGCCGGACGGGCCGCCGACGCGGGCGGGGCCGGGCTCGGGCTCGCCATCGCCAAGGAGATCGTCGAGTTGCACGGCGGGTCGATCGCGGTGTCGGACCCGATCCCGGCAGTGATGACCGCCGCGAGACGGGCCGCGGGGGGAGGCCGGAGGACGGCCCCGGGGTGCCGGATGGTCGTCGTGCTGCCGCGTCACGGGGAGGCCGCGGCCGGGGAGAGCGTGGACGGACCCGTCCACGCCGGAAAGGGAGACATGGACGTCCGGAAAGCGGATGCGGGCCGCACCGCCGGTCGGCCCGGCGGGAAGGACCCGGCCGGGGACGACGGCGCAGACCTGACCGAAGGCGCCCTCGTCGCCGGTGAGAGGCCGGGAGAGATCGGCGCCGTGGTCGCTCGGCCAGGCGGAGGCGCGGAGCGGCACGCACACGGCGCGCGGGACGAGGATGCCCGGCCGTCCGGGACCCCGGACGGTGGTGAGCGACCGGAGGACGGCCAGGGGGAGAGACCGGTGCCCCTCGGATCGGAGCCTCTCAGGTCGGAGCCCCTCGGATCAGAACCTCTCAGGTCGGAGCCTCTCAGATCGGAGCCCCTCCACGAGGGCCCGGCTCCGTCCCCGCGGACCGGGAGCGCGGAGACCGCCGCCCCTCGGATCGGCGACCACGGCGGCTACGCAGACGGCACCGGTGCCGCCGGCGACGGCGAGGACCGGAAGGAGCCCCGGCGGCCCGACCTCGTCCACGCGCGAGCGGATCAGCCGTACGCGGCCGCGCCGGTCGCGGGCTCCGGCCCGCACATGCCCGCGCCACACCCTGGCTACGACCGCGCCGGGCACCTGGCACGTGTGGCGCTGGGGGCGGGCGTCGGCATGTTCGCCGGGTTCCTCACCGGGCTGGTCGTCTCGGTCATCCTCGGCTTGGGCGTCATGACGCTGCTGCTGTTCACCGTGGCCGGCACGATCGCGGGACTGGTGCGCGGCTCTTCATCGGCCCACCGAGCCGCGGCGGCGGGCGTGCCGCCGTCGCCCTGGCAGGCCCACGCCCCTGGTCCGGCCCCTGGTCCGGCGCCTGGTCCGGCGCCTGTGCCCACGCCCGTGCCGGTCGCCCGTATGGGCTCCGCCGAGCTCGCCGCCCAGGGCGAGGGCGTCTCCCCGCCGCCCGCGGTGCTCACCGCCCCGGCACCCGCGGAACAGCGGCCGGTCTCCCCTGAGCCGCCCGTGACCGGCCCGCAGGGGTCCGGGCGATACCCGCCGCCGCCCGCGTACGTGCCGCCGCCGCTGTTCCCGCGGCCGGAACTGCCGGACGCGCCCCGGTGGCTGCTGCCGGCCGCAGCGGCGGCCGGCCTGGTCGCCGCCGTCGCCCTGCCGTACGCGTCGCCCGGGCTGGGATTCGTGCTGACGGCGGTCGCGATGGGGGCGGCCGCGTTCCCGGCGGTGCTGCCGCTCCGGCGTGGCCGGATCACGCCGTGGACGGTGGCCTTCGGCCTCCTGGCGTACGCGCTGGTCTCCGTGGCGCTCTTCCGCGACGCCGAGTGGCTGGTCGGGCCGGTGCTGCTGGCCGCGTTCGGAGTCGGATCCCTCGCGGTGTCGGGCGGCGGACGGGGCTGGCTCGCGGTGATCAGGGGAGGGGTCTCGGTCGCGTTCTCGGTGCTGCCGCTGCCGTGGTTCCTGGCCGGGCCGCTGCGGACCCTGACGCGGCGGCGCCGGATGCTGCCCACACTGGTCAGCGTCGTCGTGACCGTCGTCCTGCTGGCCGTCTTCGGCCTGCTGTTCTCCTCCGCCGACGCCGTCTTCTCGGCCTTCCTCAGCGACCTGCTGCGGACGCCGGAGTGGGCGCAGAGCCTGCCCTACCGGGTCTTCGTGTTCTGCGTGTTCGCGGCGGGGGCCGCGGCGGCGGTGCTGGTGGGCCTGCGGCCGGTGGCCGAGCCCGCCGCGCCCGACCTGCGGATGTCCCTCGGCCGCCAGGTGTGGGTGATCCCGCTGCTCGGGCTGAACCTGCTGTTCGCGGCGTTCGTGACCGTGCAGATCACGGTGTTGTTCGGCGGGAGCCGCAGGGTGCTGACGACGGCGGGCCTCACCTACGCGCAGTACGCGAGGTCGGGCTTCTTCGAACTCGTCACGGTCAGCCTCTTCGTGCTCGGGATCGTGGCGGGCGCGGTGGCCCTGCTGCGCCGCGAGAGCCGGGCCGACCGCTGGCTGCTCGCCGTGCTGCTCGGCCTGCTGTGCGGGTTCACGCTGGTCATCCTCGCCTCGGCGCTGCATCGGCTCGGCCTCTACACCGACGCGTACGGCCTGTCGCGGCTGCGGGCCTCTGTGGAGGCGACGATCTGGTGGCTCGGCGCGGTGTTCGTGCTGGTCCTGGCGGTGGGAGCGGTGCGCCTGTCCGGCGGCGGCACGTCCTGGTTCTTCCGGGCGCTCGTGCTGCTCACCGGGGTGTCGCTGCTGGCGTTCGCGGTGTGGGACCCAGACGCGCGGGTGGCCGAGACCCAGCTGACGGTCCGGGGTGTGGAGCGGCTCGACCACGGCTACCTGAGCGACCTGGGGGCGGAGGCCGTGCCGATCCTCGACCGCCTGCCCGAGCCGGACCGCAGCTGCGTGCTGAGCGACGTGGTGGCGGTCAACCACCTGTCCACGCCGGACCCCTGGAACGGCTGGAACCTCGCCAGGGCCCGCGCCCGCGAGGTGCTGGAGCGGCGGCCCCTCGTGCGGCCCGGCGACTGCCCCGGCTCGTCGCGTGTGCCCGGTCCGTACGACTGATCTAATCGAGGACGTGACCTTCGATGTGCTGATCACCGGTGGCCGCGTCGTCGACGGCACCGGAGCCCCCGCGTTCCGTGCCGACGTCGGCGTGCGCGGGGGCCGGGTCGAGGCGGTGGGCCGCCTCGGTGCGGCCGAGGCGGCGGTTCGGATCGACGCGGCGGGCAAACTTGTGCTGCCGGGCCTGGTCGACTGCCACGCGCACGGCGACGCGGCCGTGTTCGACCCTCTCGTGCAGCACGCCGCGCTGCGACAGGGGGTCACGACGTTCGTGCTGGGACAGGACGGGCTGTCGTTCGCGCCGGCCACCTCCCCGGCCGCCTTCGCCTACGCGAGCCGCTACTTCGCGGCGGTCAACGGCCCGCACCCGCATCTGGACGGGCCGGTGAGCGTCGCCGGCCTGCTCGCCGGATACGACGGCAGGACCGCGCTCAACACCGTCTACCTGCTGCCGCACGCGACGATCAGGTTCGACGCGATGGGCCCCGCGGAACGCGCCGCGGACGGGGACGAACTGCGCGCCATGCTGCGCGCGGTCGAGACGGGCCTGGCCGAAGGGGCGGCCGGACTGTCGTCGGGCCTGGAGTACGCCCCCGGCCGGTACGCCGACGCCGCCGAACTGGCGGCGTTGTGCGCACCGCTGGGCCGCCTGCCGTACGTGACCCACATGCGCGCCTACGGCGCGTCCGCGTCGGTGGGGATGACGGAGGTCGTGGAGATCGCCCGGCGGTCCGGCGCGGCCGTGCACGTCTCGCACCTCCACGGCCCGGCGTCCGTCCTGCTGCCGCTGGTCGAGGACGCCCGGCGGCAGGACGTCGACCTGACCTTCGACACCTATCCCTACCTGCGGTCCAGCACGATCCTGGCGATGGTGACGCTGCCGCCGTGGGTGCCCGCCGCCGACCCCGACCGCGCCGTGGCCATGCTGTCCTCCGAGCGTGACCGTCTCGCCGAGGAGTGGGCGGGACGCGACGACCTGTGGCCGCGGATCACTCTCTCGCACGCCCCCGGGTTCGAGTGGGCCGAGGGGATGACCCTGCCCGCCGCCGCGGCCGAGTACGGCGCCACCCCCGCGGAGTTCTGCCGGGTGCTCCTGGTGAAGACCCGGCTCCAGGCGGGCTGCGTGCAGGCCCGCCCCGACGAGGGCCCGGCAGGGGAGGAGTCGGTGCGCGCCGTCATGCGCGACTCCGGCCACACCGGCGGCTCCGACGGCATCTACGTGGGCGGCCACCCACACCCGCGCGGCTTCGGCGCGTTCGCCCGCTACCTCGGCCGGCACGTACGCGAACTCGGCGACCTCACCTGGGAACAGGCCGTCGTGCACCTGGCCTCACACCCGGCGCGCCGCTTCCGGCTGCCCGATCGCGGTCTCGTGCGGCGTGGCCAGGGCGCGGACCTGGTCGTCGTCGACCCGGCCACGGTGGCCGACACGGCGACCTACGAGAAGCCCCGATCGCTCGCCGTGGGCGTGGACGACGTGCTCGTCGGCGGCGTGCCGGTGCTGCGCGGCGGCGAACTCACCGGCGCCACCCCCGGCCGCGCGCTGCGGCCCGCCTGAAGGCGATGCCGTTCGGGAGAGGCCGATTCCTTTTCGTGGCGGCCGGGGTCTACATGAGGGATCGGCCCGCGCGCCGGGCCGATCCCTCATGTACGCCGAGAAGGAAAAGCCGATCACCGATGAGCATTCCCGCGACCATGCGCGCGCTGCAGCAGACTTCCCTCAACGGCCCGCAGGACATGCGCCTGATCACCGACGCGCCGGTGCCGAGCCCCGGCCAGGGCGAGGTCCTGATCCGGGTCACCGCCGCCGGCGTCAACTTCGCCGACATCTCGAAGGCCCACGGCACGTTCCTGGACGGCCCGCGGCCGCCCTACCTGGCCGGTTTCGAAGCCGCCGGTGAGGTTGTCGCGATGGGCGAGGGGGTGACCGGCCCGCAACCGGGGACCCGCGTCATCGGCGTCGGAAACGGCGCTTTCGCCGAGTACATGGTGCTGCCCGCGGCCGCGGCGATGCCAGTGCCCCCCGGCTGGACGGAGCAGCAGGCGCTCGGCCTGGTCGTGAGCCGGCCCACCGCGCTGGCCGCTCTCAAGCCTCTGGGCGGTATCACCGCGGGGCAGACCGTGCTGATCCATGCTGCGGCGGGCGCGACAGGTCAGGCCGCGGTCACAATGGCCAAACACTACGGCGCGACGGTCATCGCCACCGCCTCGCCGGCCAAGCATGAGACGGTGCTGGCACTGGGAGCCGACCACATCCTGGACTCCCTCGGCGGCGACATCGCCGCCGATGTGCTGCGGCTGACCGGCGGCGCCGGCGTCGACCTTGTGCTGGAGTCGGCGGGCGGGGCCACCTTCGACGCCAGCCTGGCCGCCGCCAAGCGGGTCACCGGCCGTGTCGTCGTCTACGGCGTCGCGGGCGGCGAAGCCGCGATCAGCAACTGGGACCTGGTGTACAGGCATCAGGTCCACGTCATCGGCCTCAACATCGGCGTGCTGATCCAGGCCGCACCGCAGATCTTCGGCGAGGTCATGGGTGAGCTGTCCGCGCTCATCGCCGCCGGCGTGCTCGCCCCCGGCCGGCCCACCGCGTACGAACTGGCGGACGGCCCGAAAGCGCTCGCGGAACTGGAATCCAGAGCCACCATCGGAAAGCTGGCCCTGCTGCCCTGAGGAAACCCCCTAGTACCGAGCCAGTACCGAGCCGGTGACGCCGCACACCGGAGGTTCCCATGACAGGAGTCGAAACAGATGGTGACTGAGGCCGGGCCTGGTCGTCGCCGGCGGCATCGCCACGTGGACCAGGCCCAGGCGTGTCGCAGTACCAGGCTCTCGGCGTGACGGCACATCTGGGAGCGGCACCGGATCAAGACCGGTTCACCGCCGAGACCGAACGGTTCCGCCGGGAGTTGCTGGCGCACTGCTACCGAATGGTCGGCTCGGCGCACGACGCCGAGGACCTGGTGCAGGAGACGTATCTGCGGGCGTGGCGGTCCTACTCCGGATTCGAGGGCCGGGCGTCGATACGGTCCTGGCTCTACAAGATCGCCACGAATGCCTGCCTGACCGCGTTGGAGCCGCGCCCGATCCGGGTGCTGCCCTCGGGTCTGACAGGTCCGTACGACGGACCCGATCGCCCGCCGAGTTCGTTCGCGCCGGGCGAGGTCTCGTGGCTGGAACCGCTGCCGGACGCATGGATCGCTCCGCCGGCCGACGATCCGGCCGCGGTGATCGTCGAACGCGAGTCGCTACGACTGGCGCTCATCGCCAGCCTGCAGCACCTGCCCGCCCGCCAACGCGCGATCCTCATCCTGCGCGAAGTGCTGGCCTTCTCGACGGCCGAGACCGCGGAGATCCTCGACACCACCACTGCGGCGGTGAAGAGCGGTCTGCAGCGCGCCCGCGCCCGGCTCGACGAACTGGGGCCCGAGCCCGCGGAACTGCTCGAACCGAACGACCAACGGGCCCGCGCGCTGCTCGACGGCTACATCGCGGCCTTCGAGCGCTCCGACGTCGGCCTGCTGGAACAGGTGCTTCGCACGGACGCCACGCTTGAGGCGACGCCGTTCCGCGACTGGCAGTCGGGCCGGGCGATGTGCATGCACATGCTCGACGCGTACGTGCTGGGCACACCGGGCGACTGGCGGATGATCGCGACCACCGCGAACGGCCAGCCCTCCGCCGTCGTGTACCACCGGGACGCGGACGCCGCGCTCCGAGCCGCCGGCGTCGTGGTGCTGGCCCCCACCGCCACCGGCGTCTCCCGCGTGATCAAGTTCCACGATCCCGCGCTGGCCGCGACGTTCGGCTTCCCGGACGTGCTTGCGCACTGACCAAGACCGCGAGGGCCGGGCTGGGCACCGGGCCGTCATCGCCCATCGGTGCGGAACATGTCCTGGTCACCCGCGACGACCAGGCCGGATTCGTACGCGAAGACCACGGCCTGCGCGCGGTCGCGCAGGTCCAGTTTGGTCAGCAGGTTGCTCACGTGACTTTTGACCGTGTGCTCGGTGACCACCAGATCCGCGGCGATCTCGGCGTTGGACCGGCCGCGTGCGAGCAGCCGCAGCGTGTCCATCTCCCGGTCGGTCAGCTCACCGAGCCGCTGCCGCAGCCGGGGCCGGGCACGGCCACGCCCGACGAACTCGGCGACCAGGCGCCGGGTGATCGCAGGAGCCAGCAGCGACTCCCCCTCGGCGACGAGGCGGACGGCGCGTACGAGGTCGTCCCGCCGTACGTCCTTGAGCAGGAAGCCACTGGCCCCGGCGCGTAGGGCGTCGTAGACGTACTCGTCGACGTCGTACATCGTGAGGACCAGCACCTTCGCGTCGGTCCTGCGGCACACCTGTGCGGTGGCCTCGACGCCGTCCACGCCGGGCATCCGGATGTCCATGAGCACCACGTCCGGCTCCAGTTCGACCGCCTTCGCGACGGCCTCGGCGCCGTCGGCCGCCTCGCCGACCACGGTGATGTCGTCATGGGCGTTGAGGATCATCGCGAAGCCGCCGCGGAACAGGTCCTGGTCGTCGGCGACGAGTACGCGCAGCATGCCGTCAGCCGATCGGCAGGGACGCGGTGACGGTGAGACCCGGGTTCCCCGGCCGGACGGCAAGCCGGCCGCCGCACGCCGTGACCCGCTCCCGCATCCCGATCATGCCGTGTCCTTCCCGTAGCTCCCGCCCGCCCCGGCCGTCGTCGGCGACCTCGACGTCCAGGGTGTCACCGGACCAGCGGAGCCCTACGCGGACGGTGCTCGCTCCGGCATGCCGGATCGTGTTGGTCAGCGCCTCCTGGATGATCCGGTACGCGGCGATGTCCACGTCGGAGGGCAGGCGCCGCGGCTCGCCACGCACGTCGGCGGAGACGTCCAGGCCCGCCCGGCGGGCGTTGTCCAACAGGCCGGGCAGGGCGTCGAGCCCGGGCTGCGGCCCCCGGGCCGGAGCCGGACCGCCCGGTGCCTCGCTTCCGCGCAGCGCGCCCAGGATGAGACGGAGCTGGCCGATCGCGTCCCGCCCGGCCGCCGCGATCGCCTCGAAGACCTCCTCGGCCTTCTCCGGGTGATCGCGCACCACCAGCGGGCCGGTCTCCGCCTGGATCACCATGAGGCCGACCGAATGGGTCACGATGTCGTGCATGTCGCGGGCGATCCGGGTGCGTTCGCGCGCGACCGCGGCGGCGCGTTCCTCGCGGATGCGCGCTTCGCGCTCCCGCTCGGCGTCCCGGCCGGCCCGCCGGGCCCGTGCGCTCACACCAAGGGCGTACGCGGCGACGATCGCGGTGAGGAGGTAACGGTAGGTCTCCAGATCCTCGTGCGGGACGACGAGCGACACGGCCACGCCGACGACGAGACCCGCGATGCCCCCGGCGCGCCACGCCCGGGAGAGATCCGCCGCCGCGAAGGTGTAGGTGCACACGAGCACGCCGTAGGGCAGCAGCAGCACCAGAGCCGCGGAGTGTGGCAGCGACTTCGCCGCGATCGCCAGGATCGTCGTGGCGCAGCCCACGACCGCCCCGACGGGGAGGATGGCGCGGCGCCGCCACAGCACGGGCACCGACATCAGGACGGCGAGCGCCACGGCCCACCACGGCTGGCGGTGCGGGACGAGGACGGGCGTCACCGTCATCACGGTGACGACGGCGGCGATCGCGACGTCGGACCTTGACGAACTGAGGATGCTCGCCCGCATGACCGGCTCCGGGGTTGTCAGAGGGAACCCGGCAAGACTATGCGCGCGGCCCCCGCCGCCGCCTCAGCCGCCCGGCTGATGGCCGTCTCACTCCTTCGAGTGAAGCCCGCTGCCACGACCCTCCGAGCGGTCCCCGTCCCTGCGACCGGCACCCGGATCGCTCCCACCGGTGATGTGCGTCCAGGCCGTAGCCAGGAGGGTCGGGGCGGCTGGAGAAGGAGGCTGCACGATGAATTCACCGATTCGGCGTCTGGCCGTGGCGCTCGCCGCCACGGCCCTGTCGGCGACGCTGTTCCATTTCGGCACCGGGCTCACGCCGGTGCCCTGGCTCACCTGGCTCGCACCGCTGCCGGTGCTCGTCCTCGCCTACCGCGTCGGCGGCCGCACCGCGTTCCTCGCGGCGTCGGCCGCGTGGCTCGGCGGTGAGACGGCGATGTGGGGCTACTACCTCGACACGGTGCAGCTCCCGCCGCCGATGGTCGTGTCGATGGTCGTCGGGTCGGCCCTGCTGTTCGGGCTGGTCGTCCTGGCGTCACGGGCGCTCCTGCTGCGGGGACGCCCGCTGACGGCCGTCGCCGTCGTGCCGGCGGCCTGGGTCGCCGTCGAGTACGCGGTCTCGGTGCTGTCACCGAACGGGGCATGGTGGAGCCTGGCCTACACCCAGGCCGACGTCCTTCCGGTCCTGCAGACCGTCTCGGTCACCGGACCGTGGGGGATCACCTTCCTGGTCCTCGGGGTTCCCGCGGCCGCCGCCGCGCTCTTCGCACCGCTCCCCACGGCACCGGGGGCGGCCGGGCGGCTGCGGGTGGCGGTCACCGCCGTGATCGTCCTGGCCATGGCGGTGGGGTACGGCGCCTGGCGGCTGCACGCGCCGTACGGTGAGGGCTCGGAGAAGGTGGCGCTGCTCGCCGCCGACCGGGACGGCTGGGTCCCGGTCGCCTCGGCTGAGGGACGTGCCCTCCTCGGGCGGTACACGGCGCGGATCCCGGGCCTCGCCGCACGCGGCGCGCGGGTCGTGGTCATGCCGGAGAAGGCATTCATCGCCGACGACGCGACGCTGCCCGTCCTGGCGGCGCCGCTGGCGCGGCTCGCCGCCGATCATCACGTCGACATCATCGTCGGGCTGATCCTCAAGCGGTCCGGCAGCCTCCGCAACGCGGCCGTCGACTTCCCCGCCGACGGGAGCCGGCCGGTCGAGTACTTCAAGCATCACCTCATTCCCGGACTGGAAAGCGACTTCCAACCCGGGAACCGTAAGGCCTTCGTGCCCGGTTCGGGCTCCCGCTGGGGGATCGCGATCTGTTTCGACCTGGACCTGCCCGGCCTGGTGCGCGACTACCGCAGGAGCGGCGCCACGACGATCTTCGTGCCCGCCTGGGACTTCGACAGGGACCGCTGGCTGCACGGCAGGATGGCCGTCACCCGGGGCGTCGAGACCGGGCTCACCGTGGCACGCGCGGCGCGGGACGGCGACCTGGTCGTGAGCGACGCCAACGGCCGGATCCGGACCGAGGCGCACAGCGCGGACGCGCCGTTCGTGTCCACCCTCACCCCGCTGCCCACCCGCTCGGCCGACACGCCCTACACAAGGTTGGGCGACTGGTTCGCCTGGGCCTGCGCGCTCCTGCTGCTGCTCGCACTCGCCTCCCTGGCCCGCACCCGGGGCGTGGCAGACGCCCGGCCGCAGCGCCTTCAGGGCCGCCAGCCGTAGACGACGGAGGTGGACGCGGACATCTCCGGCGACGCAGGGAAGGCCGCGCCCACCGCCCAGAAGCGGTGCGTTCCCGGGACTCTCGCCAGCCCGCGCAGCACCACCCGTCCGCCCGCGATCTTCGGCTCGGCCGGCGTGGCGGAGCCGGTGGGCGTCAGCGAGAGGACGGCGGTCTCGGCCGCGACGACGTCCTCGTCGCCGGTCGTGCTTGCCACCACGGCCCGCAGCCCGCCCTGCCCGTCGGCGACCGCCGCGTCGGTGAACCGCCAGCCCTTGGGCACGGCCACGGGCCGCCAGGCCCGCCCGTCCCAGTGCGCGGCGACCGGGTCCCTCCGCCCGCACCGCCATGCCCGGCCCCGGTCCCGGTACCCGCCGCCAGGGGCCGCCGTCGGACAGCCGGATCGCGGGTTCCTTGCCGTCCAGCGCCCACGCCCGGCCCCGGCCCGCCGAGCCCAGCCGGGCGAACGACCCGCCGCCGCCGACCGGCGCCCACCGCGCCCCGTCCCAGTGCAGGACCTGCCCGCGACGTGCCTCCCGCAGCAGCAGCCACACGTCGTCCGGCCCCGAGGCCGCAGCCGCCACCGGGTCGGCCCGCTGCGCCGAGGCGTACCTGGTCCAGCGGGCTCCGTCCCAGCGCAGTGCGACCAGCCGGCCCCGCCACGTCTCGTCGAACCCGAACGCCCAGGCCACTCCGGGCGCGGGGGCGACGACACAGGTGACCTGGTCGAACACCCCGTAGTCGGCGAGCAGGCGCAGCCGCCACGGCCCCGACTCGTCGGCCGCGACCGTCACGGGCCGGTGCCGCTCAGGCGGATCGTCCGGATACAGATAGTCCCAGGCCCCTCGAAATCCCTTCCCGTCCGCCGCCGGCGTGGCCGGCGCGACACCCGTGGCGGCGGGCGCCGGTGCCCGCTCGGACACGCGTTCGCGGGCGGGCGGGGCGGTGCAGGCGCCGGTCAGCACGGCCACGACGACGGCGGCTGACAGGGCCGGGGTGGACGGCGCGCGCGGGCTCATGGACCTTGGACGCGCGATCGCGTGGTGGAGTTCGCCGCCCGGCTCGACGGGTTCGCCGGCCTACTCGGCCAGGACCTGGCGCAGCGTGACGGCGAAGTTGTCCGGGTCGCCCGGCGTGCCGAACGTGTCGTCGAGGAACCCGCCGTGGTTGCTGGGGAAGATCACGGGCTTGGTGCCGAGCCGCCCGGCGACCGCCTCGCCCGCGCGGCGGGCCATCTGCCCCTCCGACTCGACGCCGACGCCGACCACGACGCGGGTCGGGGCCGCGCGGAGCGCGTCGAAGTCGGGCTCGTAGTGCGTGCAGGTGATGAGGTTCTGCTCGAACATCACGTCGCCACGCGCACCGTCGTCCTCCGCCGGCAGCCCGAACTCGGCCGGGCTGCGCATGGGCTGATCGGCGAAGTCCGCCGGGATCTCGCCCTGGTGGCCGACGACCGCGATGAATTTCACCATCGCCGGCCCGAAACCCTCCCGGTCGTACGTCCGCCGGATGTCGGCCACGGCGGCCAGCGCCTGCTCCCGGTCCGGCAGCACCTGGGCGGCGGGGGGCTCGTGCGCCACGAGCGTGCGCACCTGTTCCGGATGCCGGGCGACGAGCGCGAGCCCGTTGACCGCGCCTCCGCTGCTGGCGAAGATGTCCACCGGCCCGCCTCCGAGCGCGTCGATCAGGCGGTGCAGGTCGTCGGCGTGCAGGTCGGGGGTCGACTCGGCGGCGCCGTCGGTCCGCGTGCTCCGGTCGCTTCCGCGCGGGTCGTAGGTGACCACGGTGCGGTCCTGGAAGTGCCGCGCCAGGGCGGCGAACCCGGCGGCGCCCATCGGCGATCCGATCAGCAGCAGGATCGGCTCGCTGGTTCCCTCGGCCTCGCGTACGTCGTAGTGGAGAACGCAGCCGGGCACCTCAAGGGTGTGGGTCCTGGGCTCGGTCATGGGGTCGCTCCTCTGTCTGATCCTGTGTCTGAACTGCGGAACCACAGAGCCCTTGTGAGGGCGATCACACCCTATCTCGAACGTGTCATCGAATGCAGGCCGACTCGGGGAACCCGGCGCGGCGATGCGACGCGCTGCCGACCGGCCGTGGTCACAGAGTCGTACGCGCCTGTTCCACGTGCCGCGCGATGCCCGAAGCCCCGCTCGACTTCGCGAGGGCGGCCGCCTCGTCGAGCAGCCGCAGGGCGTCATCCCGGCGGTCCTGCGCGGCGGCGATGTAGGCCAGCCCGACCAGGTTGGCGGCGACGCCGGGATCGAAACCGAGCTCCCGGCGCAGCCGGACCGATTCCTCCAGCCGTTCCCGCGCCGCCTCCAGCCGTCCGGCCTTGTGCTCGGCGATACCCAGGTGCCTGAGCGCGTAGGACATCGTCAGCCTGTCGCCGGCCCTCGCCGCGAGCTCGTACGACCGCCGCAGCGCGGGCCCGGCCGCCTCGTCGTCGTGCCGCACGACCTGGTGGAAACAGCCGATCCAGAAGAGCGCCTCGCCCTCGCCGCGTCCGTCGCCGAGCCGCCGATAGAGATCGGCGGCCCGCTCGAACAGCTCGAGCTCGCGGGGGTCCTCCTCACGGTGTTCGAGGAACCGCGCGTGGACGACCCGGCCGCGGGCCAGCGCGAGACCGGCCTCGACCACGCCGATGTCCCGTCCCGTTCCCACCGTGGCCAGGTCGGCTTCCACCGCGTCCAGCTCCCGGTCGGCCGCGGCGAGAGCCGAGGCGTCGCCGCCGAAGACGGCCTGCTCGTAGAGGGCTTCTGCCCGTTCGAGTCGCACGTCGCCGCTCATCCCGACCCCATCCGATCGCGCTGCGAGGTCGCGAGTCTACCTCTGGCGTGGTGGTCCAGTACGATCCACAAGGTGGTCTGAACCGGGACAGCGAGGGGGCGGCGTGGGTTTCGCGGACAGCCCCCGGCAGGACACACCGCGAGGACTCCCGGAGATCGTCGTCGACGCGCGCACGCGCGGTTTCCTGTGGCCGGGCGAGCCGAGCGGCGGACGGGAGTTCGCCGAGGCCCGGCACTCCCTGTTCGACGGCGCGTTCACCTGGCCGGTGATGACGGCGAGGCGCTCGGCCCTCGACCACAACATCGCGACGCTGGCGCGCTTCGCCGACCGGCACGGCCTGGCCTTCGCGCCGCATGCCAAGACCACGATGTCGCCGCAGCTCGTGCGGGCCCAGCTCGACGCCGGGGCGTGGGGGGTCAGTGCCGCCACGCCGGGCCAGGTGCTCGTCCACCGCTCCTTCGGCGTCCCCCGCGTGCTGCTGGCCAACGAGATCTTCGACCGCGGCGCGCTGCGCTGGCTGGCCGGAGAGATCGGGCGCTTCGACTTCCTCTGCTACGCCGACTCCGTCGAGGGCGTGCGCGTGCTCGACGAGACGGCCGGCGACGTGCCGTTCCGCGTGCTGGTCGAGCTGGGCCACCCGGGCGGCCGGACCGGCTGCCGCGGCCAGGACGAGCTGCTGGCGGTGGCCCGCGCGGCGCGGGAGGCCCGGGGAACCGAGCTGGCCGGGGTCGCCGGATACGAGGGGACCCACCACGAGGCCGCCGAGGTGCGCGGGTTCCTGCGCGACCTGGCCCGCGCCGCCCGGACGCTCGCGCCGGAGGTGGCCGGCCCCATGGTGGTCTCCGCCGGGGGCAGCTCGTGGTTCGACCTGGTGGCCGAGGAGCTCGCGCCGCTGACCGGGGCGCTGGGCGCCACCGTGGTGCTGCGCAGCGGCGCCTACATCGCCCACGACGACGGCTACTACCGTGAGCACACGCCGTACAACCGGCTGGAGGGCGAGCTGCGGCCGGCGCTGGAGGTCTGGGCCCAGGTCCTGTCCGTGCCCGAGCCCGGTCTCGTGCTGGTCGGCATGGGCAAGCGGGACGTGCCCCACGACATCCACCTGCCGTTTCCCCGGGCCGTGCGCCGCGGTGGCCGGGGTCCTGCCGAGCCGCTGACCGGGGTGACGGTCGTCAAGGTGCAGGACCAGCACGCCTATCTCGACGGCGACGCCGGGCTCCGCCCGGGAGACCTGGTGTCGTTCGGGCTGTCCCATCCGTGTACGGCCTTCGACAAATGGCGCGTCATCCCCGTGGTGGACGACGACGACATCGTGATTGATTTGATCAATACGTGTTTCTGATGGAGCGGTGACAATGGCTGGCAAGCAGGAGATCCGTACGACCGCCGGGGCCCCGCCGATCGGCGCGTACTCCCAGGGGCTCGTGGTGGGCGACTTCCTCTACACCTCCGGCATGGGGCCGCTCGACCCCCAGACCGGCGAGGTCGTGGGCGACGACGTGGCGGCCCAGACGCACCGGACCATGCGCAACCTCGGGGCGGTGCTGGAGGCCCACGGCCTGACGTTCGACGACGTGGTGAAGGCGACGGTCCACCTGCAGAACCTCAAGGAGGACTTCGCCGCGTTCAACGAGGTCTACCAGTCCTACTTCACCCGGCCCTACCCGGTGCGCACCACCGTGGGCTCGGATCTCATGGACATCCTCGTCGAGATCGACTTCGTGGCGTACGCGGGCCGCTGACGATGGACAGCGCCCTGTACGTCTTCGTCGAGGACCTGCGCGCCGAGGGCGTGCGGGGGCTGCTCGACCGGGCCTCGGCGTACGGCGTGCGAGGCGTCGCGGTGGCCGCGGCCTACCACCAGGCCAGGGACGTGACCCCGCACGGCGCGTCGCGGCTCACGCTGCGCCGCGACGGCGTCCACTTCCCGCCACCGGACGACCTGTTCGGCGGGCTGCGCCTGGCCCCGCCCGTGCAGCCGGGGGCGGAGGACCGGCCGATCGACGAGCTCCGCCGCGCCTGCGCGGACCGGGGGATGCGGCTGCACGGCTGGACCGTGTTCCTGCACAACGCCACCCTCGGCCTGGCTCACCCCGACCTCACGGTGGAGAACTGCTTCGGCGACCACGGCTCCCCGTCCGACCTGTGCCCCTCGCATCCCGACGTGCGGGCGTACGCGGTGGCGCTGGCCCGGGCCGTCGCGCGGCAGGGGGTGGACACGGTCGTCGCGGAGTCGCTGCACTTCGGGGCCTTCGCGTACGAGCGGTGCTTCGTGGCGCTCGGCCCGATGGACGCCTTCCTGTTCGGCCTGTGCTTCTGCGCCCACTGCATGCGCCGGGCCGCCGACCTCGGGGTGAACGCCGAGGTGGCCAGGCAGGAGTGCGCCAGGATCGTCGGGGGCGTGCTCGACGGCGATCCTCCCGCGGAGGGCGAGGTCACGCGGGCGGCCCTGACGGCCTACGCCGGCCCGGAGACGGTGGCGTACGCGCGGGCCCGCTCCGAGAGTGTCACGTCGCTGGTGGGGGAGGTCGCGGCGGCGGTGACGGCCGAAGGCGCGCGGCTGACGTTCCTGGACGCGACGGGCGCGGCCAAGGGCTACGCCCACGGGCTGCCCTCCGCCGGTCTGGCCGCGCACGACTCCTGGCAGCTCGGGATCGACCTGGTGGCGCTCGGCGACCTGGTCCCGTCGTTCGCGGTACTCGGGTATGCCAGGGACCCCGCCCGGGTGGCCGACGACGTCGCGGCCTACCGGCGCTCCGTGGGCAAGAACCCGGAGCTGCGGGTCGTGCTTCGCCCTGGCGCGCCGGACACCGACTCCGCCGACCGGCTGGCCGCCAAGGTGCGCGCGGCCCGTACGGCCGGGGCCGGGGCCGCCGACTTCTACGCGTACGGCCTGGCGCCCTACGAGGCGCTCGGCCGCATCACCGAGGCGCTCGCCTGAGGCCATATATACCGAGGGTTACGGTCGGCAGGCGAGAACGCCGGGTACGCGGCTGTAGCCGGTCGACCCAGCCGGCGAGGCCGGCGTCGATGTAGCGGAGGCACTGCAGGATGGCGTGGTGATCGGCTTGCAGATGGCGGTGGTAGATCGGGCAGTGGTAAGCGATTTTGTTGCGCAGCACGCGTAGGTGGTCGAGACTGCGATGCAGTTTCCTGCGCCCGCCTCGGTAGCCGGGGAAGGCCCGGTGCAGGGCCGTACGCCACAGGCGTTGGTCGTAATTGTTGCCGGGACCGAGCAGGGAGGCCCAGAAGCCGAAGGGCAGTTCGTTCTCAATCTGGTCGGCGGTGCCCGTACGGCCTTGCCTGCGCAGTTGATCACGTGCCTCACTGATCTTGCGCTGGGCGCCGAAGTGCAGGTCGGCATCCTCCCACCAGTCGGTCCGCTGGAACAGCCTCACCATTTCGCGGCTGAGGACGCTGCGCAGCGCGACCTCCAGGTACTGCAGTGGGCCGTAGAAGGCCGCGCAGATCTCCGTGTTCCAGCAGTGCAGGCGCAGTGCGGCCATGGTCTGTCCATCGCACCGTGCCTCGTACTCGGCGACACGAGCGACCGACAGCACCTCCCGCAGCTGTACGGCCTCGGCCTCTTCCATTTCCCGCTCGTGCCCCCTGTGCTACTGTGAGTGACATAAGCCCCGGTGTTGCCTCTGCTACGGTACGCAGCCGGGGCACAGCTTTGTGTGAGCAAGGGTGCCACAGGCGCCTTGTCGCAGGGGTCATCTCCGAGCAGGCCGCCGCCGATCACCCGCTCGCTCTGATGGCACCATGGATCGCTCGGGTCGGCCCGGTCCGGCTCCCGGCGAGGACCGGCCGGCCGGCGGCCAGTGCCCCGGATGTCACGGCCGGTCGGCGACGAGGGCGTCCGCGAGGACGGCCAGACCTGCGGCGACCCGCCCGGCGTCGCACTCGCGCAGCACGGCGGTGACGTGCTCGGCGGCCAGCGGGGCGAGCAGCGTGTGGGCGAGGTAATCGGCATCGGCGCCGGGACGCGCCTCGGCCAGCAGGATCGCCAGGTGGCGGTGCCAGAAACGATAGGAGCCGATCCGATATCGGGCTCCGGGGCTCGCGGTCTCGGAGACGCGCAGCAGATCGAGGTGTGCGAAGAGGTAGTCGGCGTAGGCCGCGACGAACGCCCGCACCCGATCGGCCGGTAATGCGCCGGGCCCCAGCGGCGGCGGCCCGGACAGGATCCGCTCCTGCAGCTCCCGTTCCTTGTCGTCGAGCAGGGCCGCAACGAGCCCCGACTTGTCCCCGAACCGGCGGAAGAGCGTGCCCTTGCCCACCCCGGCCTCCGCCGCCACCGCGTCCATCGAGACCGCTTCGACACCGTGCTCCCGGAACAGCTTCGCCGCCGCCTCCAGCACCCGTCGCCGGTTACGCGCCGCGTCCGCGCGTTCACGGGGCGGTTCCGGCAGCAGGGAGGCGAGTTCCCTTGACGATCCGGACTGCGGTCCGGTAAGTTCCGAGCTGTTCACACAACCGGACTGTAGTCCAGTTAATTGGAGGACGCAATGACCGCTCTCATCAGCAGGGACGAGCTCAAGGCCGCCATCGACGCCGGTGTCGTCACCGTCGTCGACGCGCTGGGCGGCGACTACTACGCGCAGCAGCACCTTCCGGGAGCGATCCCGCTGACGGAGGCCGAGGTCGCAGAACGGGCCGCCGAACTGCTGCCGGACAAGAACGCCGCGATCGTCACCTACTGCTCGAATCCCTCCTGCCCCAACAGTCAGGCCGTGGCCAACCGCCTGACCGCGCTCGGATACACCGACGTGCGCAAGTATCGGGAGGGCATCCAGGACTGGGTCGAGGCCGGCCTGCCGGTCGAGTCGCTGACCACGGCGTCCTGATCGCCCCGGCCGTTCAGGCGGAGCCCCGGACGACCAGCTCGGTGGGGAGGATCACCGGGTCGGCCGGGCCGCCCTTGAACAGGTCCAGCAGCAGCCGGACCATCGCGGCGGCCTGCTCGATGATCGGGTGCCTGATCGTGGTCAGCGGGGGCTCGGTGTAGCGGGCCGCCTCGATGTCGTCGAACCCGACGATTGCCACGTCGTCCGGCACCCGGCGGCCCGCCTGGCGCAGGGTCTGCAGCGCCCCGATGGCCATGAGGTCGTTGGCGACGAACACGGCGTCCAGGTCCGGGTCGT
This sequence comes from Microbispora sp. KK1-11, assembly GCF_006874435.1. Taxonomy (NCBI): domain Bacteria; kingdom Bacillati; phylum Actinomycetota; class Actinomycetes; order Streptosporangiales; family Streptosporangiaceae; genus Microbispora; species Microbispora sp. KK1-11. Next base: position 83,201 of record NZ_VIRJ01000019.1, read on the forward strand.
CCTGCAGCAGGTGGCGCATGGCGACGGCGCCGGACTCCCGGGTGAAGTCCCCGACGGCGACGATCGACCGCCGGTCGGACTCGCGCAGCGCGTCGCGGTAGCCCTTGAGCCGGTCCTGGCCGCCGATCATGTCCTGTGGCCCGGCGATCGTGGCGATGCGCCGCCGTCCGCTGTCCAGCAGGTGGCGCACCGCCTTCACCGCACCGCCCACGTTGTCGTTGTCCACGTACGGCAGGGGAACCGGCACGGCCGGCCTGCCGTACGAGACGACGGGGACGCCCATCCGCGCGATGGCGGAGGGCAGCGGGTCGGCGCCGTGCATCGAGATCAGCATGACCCCGTCGACGTGGCCGCTGGCGATGTAGCGCTCGATCCTCGCGTGGCTCTGGGCCGAGCCGCCGAGCATGAGCACGACCTGCTTGTCGGCGGCCTCGAGTTCCAGACTGGCCGAGCGGATGACCGTGGAGAACATCGGGTCCTCGGCGAAGACCCTGGTCGGCGGCTCCGACACGACCAGCGCGATCGAGTCGGTCCGCTGGGTGACGAGGCTGCGCGCCGCCGAGTTGGGGACGTATCCCAGCTCGTCCACGGCGCGCATCACGGCATCCCTGATCTGCGGTGTCACCGTCATCTGCCCGTTGACGACCCGGGAGACGGTGGCGCGGGACACCCCTGCCCGTGCCGCCACCGCCTCCAGAGTGGGTCGCTTCATTCAATCCCCCTTGGTCGTGTCTGACACATCAAGCCCTGCTGCGCGTGGCCCAGGCGGCGCCCGATGCATCCACCTGGATCCACGCTCGCGACGGGCAGCATGTGTCAGGCACTCCCCAGCCCGTTGCGTTCGATGACGTCTCGATACCACAGCGCGCTGTCCTTGGGAACGCGTCGCTGGGTCTCGAAGTCGATGTACACGATGCCGAATCTCTTGTGGTAGCCGTAGGCCCACTCGAAATTGTCCAGGAGCGACCATACGAGATAACCCCTCAGGTCCGCACCGGCGGAGATCGCGGCGTGCGCCGCCCGCAGGTGGCCGTCGAGGTAGCCGATCCGGTCCTTGTCGTGTACCTCGTCACCGGCGAGGTGGTCGTCGAAGGCCGCGCCGTTCTCCGTGACGAGCAGCCCGACCTCGGGATAGTCGCGCGACAGCCGTACGAGCAGGGTCTCCAGGCCGGACGGCTCGATGGGCCAGTCCATCGCGGTCGTCGGGCCGGTCGGCGGCTCGAACCGGACGCCCTCGGTGCCGGGGAAGGCGGGGTTGGCAGGCTCGCCGGGCGCGGCCGACACGAAGGACGGGTTGTAGTAGTTGATGCCGAGCAGGTCGATCGGCTGGTGGATGACGGCCAGGTCGCCGTCCCGGATGTGGTCGAGGCCGCCGTGGCGTGCGGCGATCTCCAGCACCTCCTCCGGGTAGCGGCCCCGCAGCGCCGGGTCGAGGAACTGCCGGTTCATCAGCGCGTCCACCCGTGCGGCCTCCTCGTGGCCGTCGTCCGTCTGAACGACCGGCGAGAGGTTGAGGGTGAGTGCGATCTCGGCGGCCCCGGCCGCGCGCAGGGCCCGCGCCGCCAGCCCGTGGCCGAGCAGCAGGTGGTGGGCGGCGCGGAAGGCGGCGGCCGGGTCGCGCCTGCCCGGGGCGTGGACGCCGGAGCAGTAGCCGAGGAAGGCGGCCACCCACGGCTCGTTCAGCGTCGTCCAGGTGCCGACGCGGTCGCCGAGCCGCTCGTGCACGACGGCGGCGAAGTCGGCAAAGCGCGCGGCGGTGTCCCGTACGGCCCAGCCGCCGGCGTCCTCCAGCGCCTGCGGCAGGTCCCAGTGGTACAGCGTGGGGTAGGGCGTGATGCCGTGGGCGAGCAGCTCGTCCACGAGGCGGTCGTAGAAATCGAGGCCCGCGGCGTTGACCTGCCCCGCTCCGGTCGGCAGGATCCGCGGCCAGGCCACCGAGAAGCGGTAGGCCGCCAGGCCCAGGCCGGCCATGAGCCGCACGTCCTCGGCGTAACGGTGGTAGTGGTCGCAGGCGACGTCGCCGGTGTGGCCGTCGGCCACGTTGCCCGGGACCTTGGAGAACGTGTCCCAGATCGAGGGGCCCCTGCCGTCCTCGGCGGCGGCGCCCTCGATCTGGTAGGCCGCAGTGGCGGCGCCCCAGACGAAGCCGTCAGGGAAGACCATCTTCGACGATCCGGTCCCCCGAGTAGCCGTGGTCGTCGCCGTCATCCCTTCACAGCTCCCTGCATGATTCCTCCGATGATCTGTTTGCCGAGCAGGACGAAGATGAGCACCAGCGGCAGGGTCGCCACCGCCGTGCCGGTGAGGCCGAGCGTGAAGTCCCGCACGTAGCCGCTGGCGAGCTGCGACAGCGCGACCTGCACAGTGGGATTGTCCGGGGTGAGGACCACCAACGGCCAGAAGTAGTCGTTCCACGCCGTCATGAACGTGAGCATGCCGAGCACCGCCGCCGCCGGTCTGGCGGCCGGGATCACGACGTGCCAGAACAGCCGGGCCGTGCTGCATCCGTCGATCCGCCCCGCCTCCAGCAGCTCGGTCGGCAGCGCGCGGCTCAGGTACTGCGTCATGAAGAACACGCCGAACGCGTTGACCAGCGCCGGGACGATCACGGCGTACATCGTGCCGGTCCACTCCAGCTTGATCATCAGCATGTAGAGCGGGATGATGCCGAGCTGCGTCGGGACCATCATCGTCACGACGGTCATGAGCAGGAGCACGTTGCGCCCGCGGAAGCGCAGCTTGGCGAACGCGAAGCCGGCCAGGGTGGAGAAGAACATCACCGACACGGTGATCGTCCCGGCGACGACGAACGAGTTGAGCAGCGCCAGCGCGAACGGCGCGGTGTCGAAGACCCGCTGCACGTTGGCGAAGAAGTTGCCGCCGGGCAGCAGCGGCGGCGGCACCTCGGCCAGCGCCGCGTTGTCGTGCGAGGCGACGATCACGCTCCAGTAGACCGGGAACGCCGAGAAGAACGCCACCGCCACGAGGGTGAGATAGGTGAGCGGATGCCCGCGCAGCGCTCTAAGCATCGAGTCCTCCACGCATGCGCCGTACGACGAGGTAGTTGAACGCCACGACCACGACCACGAGCAGGAACATCATCCACGCCGCCGCCGAGGCGTAGCCGAACTCGAAGCTGCGGAAGCCCTTCTCGTACAGGTAGAGGGCCAGGGTCTGGAACTGGCGGTCGGTGCCGCCCGTGGCCGCCGCGCCGTTGCTGACCTGTGCGCCGAACAGCAGCGGCTCGGCGATGATCTGCATCGACCCGATCGTGGTGACGATGACCGTGAAGATGACGGTCGGCCGGATCATCGGGAGCGTGATGCCCCACAGCTGCTTGAGGCTGGACGCGCCGTCGAGGGTCGCCGCCTCGTAGATCTCCTTGGGCACGGCCTGCATGGCGGCGAGATAGATGAGCGCGTTGTAGCCGGTCCACCGCCACATGATCATCACGGCGATGGCGACGTGCGAGGTGGCCACGCCCGCCTGCCAGTTGATCCGGCCGAACCCGAGCCAGTCGAGCACCATGTTGATCAGCCCGAAGTCGCGCCCGAAGAGCTGGCTGAAGATGACCACCACGGCCACGACGCTGGTCACGTTGGGCAGCAGGAGCGTGATGCGGAACAGCGTCTGCGCCCGCAGCGGCCGGTTCAGCAGGTGCGCCAGCACGAGCGCGAGCAGCAGCTGGGGAATCGCGGACAGGACCCCGATCGACAGCGTGTTGAACGCCGCGTTCCAGAAGTAGCCGTCGGCGAACAGGGCCTTGTAGTTGTCCAGGCCGATGAAGGGGTTGTCGCTGCTCAGCAGGTTCCAGTCGTGCAGCGACACCCAGGCCGTGTAGATGAGCGGGAAGACGCCGAAGGCCGCGAAGAGCAGGAAGAACGGCGCGACGTAGACGTACGGCGAGGCCTGCCGGTCCAGCCGGTGCAGGCGCGAGCGCCGGTCCGACGCCGCTCGCGCGGGTGCGGGGGTGGGCAGGCCCGGAGGGCCGCCGGGGGAGGGCGCCACGGTCCGCAGGGACCCGCCCGGGGGTGATGCCATGGGAGATCCTCCTTCGGGCAGGGCCCCCGGAACGGATAGCACGGAGCGGATCGCACGGATCGTCCGGGGGCCCTGCCTGCGACGGACTACTTGATGCCTTCCACGTCCTTGAGAACCTGGGCCCACGCCTCGTCGGGCGACTGCTTGCCCTGCTCGACCCGGCCGATGCCGTTGCCGACGGCGGTGCGTACGTCGCCCTCGCGGGGGCCGAGGTGCTGCGGCTTGAGGTTCTTCGCGGCGTCGGAGTAGATCTTGCCGACGGGGGCGTCGTTGAAGAAGTCCTTCGTGAAGTTCTGGATGTCCGGCTGGTCGTACAGCGACGGGATCGACGGGAAGTTGCCGATCGCCTTGAACACCGCGGCCTGGTTCTGCGCCGAGGTCAGGAAGTCGATCAGCTCGGCGGCCTCCTTGGGGTGCTTGCTCTGCTTGGGCACGGTGAGGTGGGAGCCGCCGGAGTTGCCCGCGCCGCCGGGGACGGTGGCGATGTCCCACTTGCCGGCCGCGTTCTTGGCCTGGTCCTGGATGTAGGCGGTCATCCAGGCGGGGCAGATCACGGTCGCGAACGAGCCCTTGGCGAAGCCGGTGTTCCACTCCGGCGTGAACGCGCCGATCTTGGCCGACAGGTTCGCGTCGATCATCTGGACCGACAGGTCCCACGCCTTCTTCACGTCGGGGTTGGTGGCGACGACGATGTTGTCCTGCGCGTCGTACACGCCGACCGGGGCCTGGGCGATGATGGCCCGGAAGATCTCGCCGGGGCTGTCGAAGAACTTGGCGTCCTTGGGCGCCTTGGCGGCGAACTTCCTGCCGGTCTCGATGTACTGCTCCCAGGTGGGCCACAGGGCCGACACCTCGTCGCGCTTGCTCGGCAGGCCGGCCTTCTCGAACAGGTCGGTGCGGTAGCACATGGCCAGGCCGCCGACGTCGGTGCCGAGGCCGATGAGCGCGCCGCTGGGGGCGAGGCCCTGCTGCCACTTCCAGTCGAGGTACTCGCCCTGGCGCTTGTCGAGGCCGTACTGCTTCAGGTCGTGGAACTTGTCGGGCTGCGAGGTGAACTGGCTGATGTAGCCCACCTCGATCGCCTCGACGTCCGCGGCGCCCGCGCCGGTGGCGAGATGCGCGGCGAGGTTGGTGTGGTGGTCGGCGTACGCCGCCTGGCGCTCCTCGATCTCGACGTTGGGGTGCGTCTTCTTGAACTCCTCGTACAGCGGCTTGAAGCCGAAGTCGCCGAAGAGGCCGACGCTGAGCTTGATCTTCTCGGTGGACCGGCCGTCGCCGGTCTTGGCGTCGGATCCGCCCCCGCCGCACGCCGTGAGCGTGAGCAGGGAGGCGGCGAGCATGGGGGCGAAGAACCGGACGATCCGGCGGCCCGGGTGGGGAGTGCCCATGAACCCTCCTTGGGTTCCGCATATGAAATCGATCATGAAGAGAGCGCTCTCGCACAAGAGTGGGAGTCGTCCGTGGGGTCGTCAAGGGGCCGATCAGTAACGATTCCCGTTATCTCGGGTCGGCGTAATCACTGGTGAGAGCGCTCCCACGGCTATCGGCGCAGCGTGGGGAGCGTCCGGCCCGCGGACGGGTTCTCTCGGATGGATTTCAGCCGGCCGGCCGGCTCAGGCCCTCCCGGTACCGCTGCGGGCTCACGCCGCGCTCCCGCTTGAAGGCCGAGCTCAGCGCGAACGCGGTGCCGTAGCCGACCCGCCGGGCCACGGCCTCCAGCGTCGCGTCGGTCTCCCGAAGCAGGTCGGCCGCCTGCGCCAGCCGCAGCCCGGTCAGGTAGGCCATCGGCGGCTCGCCGACCAGTTTCACGAACCGCTGTGCCAGCGCGGCGCGGGAGACCCCTGTCCGGCCCGCCAGCTCGGCGACCGTCCACGGATGGGCCGGGTCGGCGTGCAGCATCCGCAGCGCCGGCCCGACCACCGGGTCGCCGTGCGCCCGATACCAGCCCGGGGCCTGGGCGTCCGGGCGCGAGAACCACGTCCGCAGCACGGCGATCAGCAGCAGGTCCAGCAGGCGGTCGAGCACCACCTCCTGGCCCGGTTCGTCCTTGACGATCTCCCTGCCGAGCAGCGTGACGAGGGAGCCGTCCCAGGAGTCGCCGCGCAGCACCAGCAGCGTGGGCAGCGCCGCCAGCAGCCGCTGGGTGACCGCGCCGCGCATCTGGTAGGTCCCGATGAGCATCACGGCCGAGCCGTCCGGGTCGTTGCCCCAGTTGCGCGTGCCCAGGTCCATCTCCGCCGACAGGGCGCGGCCGTCCGGCGTGGTGCAGACCTGCCCGGGATGGATCACGACCTGCGGCGCGGTCGCCGGGTCGTCCGCGACCGTGTAGTGCGCGGGACCACGCACGACCGCCACGTCGCCGGGCCCCACCCGTACGGCCCGGTCCTCGTCCGGGGTGATCCACGCCTCGTCGCGCACCATCGCCACCAGGCACAGCGGCGCCTCGTCCTGGATCCGCACCGACCAGGGCGGGCTCAGCGTCGCCCGCAGCAGGAAGGCCCCCCGCGCCCTGGGTCCGTCGAGGAGGTCGGCCAGCGCGTCCATGCCCGGAATCGTAGACGGCCGGGTATGCGGTCGAGCGTCTCGGCGATGTCGCCCGGAGCCCTCCGCCGGTTGACTGATCGTCATGACGACGACAGTGCGAATCCTGGTCACCATCGGCGCCCGCGCCGCGGCGAGGGCGTCATGACGTACCTCCTGGCCGCTGTCGCGGCGGCCCTGTCCATGCTCATGACCGCCGGGATGGCGGGCACCTTCTTCGGGTTCTCCGTGGGGGTCATGCCGGGCCTGAACGCGGCGCCGGCCTCCTCGGCGATCGACGCGATGAACGCCGTCAACGTGAAGATCCAGAACCCGGTGTTCCTGGCGGCGTTCGTCCTCGCCCCGGTCGCCGCCGCCGGGGCGGGGGGCCTGTTGCTGGCCACCCCTCGCTCCGGCGCGGCCTGGCCGTTCTTCGCGGCGGCCGCGGTGTACGCCGTCGGCGTGATCCTGATCACGGCCGCGGTGAACGTGCCGATGAACGACGCCCTGGCCGCCGCGGCGGCCCACGGCGACCCGGCCGGCGCCGCCGCCCGGATCTGGTCGGACTACTCGGCCCGGTGGACCACCTGGAACTCCTGGCGGGCCGTGGCCGGCGCGGTGAGCCTGCTGCTGATGGGCTACGGCGCCTACCGCTGGGGCCGGGGCTCCTGATCCACGCCGCTCGTTCATCTGTGCCGGTTAACCTAACCTAGGTTAGATTGGACGGGTGTACTCCGACATAGTCATCCTCCGAGGGCTGCTCAACACGCCGAAGCACGGCTACGAGATCAAGAAGTACATCGAGCGCGTCACGGGAGGGCTGCTCAACAACAACACGCTCTATCCCGCGCTGCGGCGTTTCGAGCAGCGCGGCGAGATCGAGAAGGTGGCGGAGGAGGTCGCCCCGGGCCGTCCGCCGAGGACCATTTACCGGATCACCGACAAGGGCCGTGAGCGGCTGCGGGCGCTGCTGCGCACGGCCGATCCGATGCTCCTCATGAAGGACGAGGAGTTCCAGGTCAGGGTGGGCCTGTTCGATCTGCTGCCCGCGCCCGACCGCCGCAGGATCATCGAGGTGCGGCGGGAGTGCGTGGAGCATTCGCTGGCGGCGCAGGAGGAGCTGGCCGCTGCCGCGGGACACGAGCCGTGGGGCCTGCGCGTCCTCCGATTCAACATCGAGCGCCACCGGCTGGAACTCGCCTGGCTGGACGAACTGGAGGCGGCGCTTCCGGAACCCGCGCCGGGGGAGTCCTTATGACAGGCGCCGAGGCCGGCAGGCCCACCCGTCTCATGTCCCTCGGGCTCGTCGCGGGCCCGATCCTGTCGATGGTCGACTCGTCGGTGGTCAACCTCGCGGTGCCCGACCTGACACGCGAACTCAACCGGCCGCTGGAGGTCGTGCAGTGGGCCGTGAGCGGCTACCTGCTCGCGCTGGCGGTCGGCCTGGCCCTCACGTCCTTCCTGGCCAGGAGGTTCGGGCTGGTCCCGACGTACATCGGCAGCCTGGCCCTGTTCACGCTCGCGTCCGCCGCGTGCGCGCTGAGCCCCGACGCCGGCGCGCTGATCTGCTGCAGAGCGCTGCAGGGCCTCGGCGGCGCCCCGCTCGTCCCGCTGGCGATCGGCCTGCTCATCGGGGAGGGCGGGGCCGCGACGGGCTCGAACGGCAGGGTGCCGCTCGCCGCGGGTCTCGCGTTCTTCGCGGCGCCCGCGCTCGGCGTCTCCCTGGGCGGCCTGCTGATCGGGGCGTACGGCTGGCGCTCGATCTTCCTGATCAACCTGCCGATCGGGCTGCTCGCCCTGCCCGGCGCGTTCGCGGCCTACCGGGCCGGTCTCGGCGTCCGGGGCGACCGCGCCGTACGCCCGGACCTGCCGGGGCTGGTCCTGCTGGCGACCGGGCTCGGGCTGGCGACCTACGGAGTCGAACGGGTGGCGGCCCACGGTTGGGCCACCCCGTCGTGGCCCGTCGGCCTGGCGCTCCTGGCCGGCTACGTGCTGTGGGCCCGCCGCCGGCCGCAGGCCGCCCTGGCGCTCGACCTGGCGCGGGACCGGGCGCGGGCGACGACCCTCGCGCTGTGCGCGGTGTCGAGCGTCGTGTTGTTCGCCGTGCTGTTCCTGGCGCCGCTCTATCTCCAGACGATCCAGCACCACTCCAGCCTCGTCACCGGGCTCGCGCTCCTGCCGCAGGGCCTGGCCATGGGGCTGTCCGCCCCGCTGGGCCACAGGGTGGCAGAACGCCGGTCGGTGCGGTTCGCGGTGGTGCTCGGCATGGTGCTCCTGACGGTGATGACCGGCCTGATGGCGCTGTTCACGCCGGACACGCCCGTGTGGCTCACCACGCTCGTCCTGTCTGGACGCGGCCTGGCCATCGGGTTCACGAGCCAGCCGCTGGTGGTCTCGCTGCTGGGCGGCCTGGCACCGGAACGCGTCCCGGACGCCAACACGCTGTTCAGCGTGGCGCAGCGGCTCGCGGGATCGTTCGGGATCGCGCTGCTCGTCACGTTCTTCACCACGCGCGGCGCGGCGACGGGCTCGCCGCTCACGGGCTTCCGCGAGACCGCCCTGATCCTGGCCGCGACCGCACTGCTCGGAACGCTGGGCGCGACCATGCTCCGCCTGACGCCGGCGCCGGAACGCAGGGCGGGACCGGGCTCCGCCTGACGTGGCGAGGGGGCACGGGTCGGGCTCTCTGCGGAAGCAGATTGGAGAGCGCTCTCTCGTCACTGCTCACACCGGGGGGCATGTACTGAGAACGCTCTCTCAGATTTCACAGACCCCCTTGACGCGAGTGAGATTCAAAGGGGACAGTGTCGCTCAAGCGGTCCGCGATCGCGGTGCGCGGGCCCTCACGACCCTCTCCGGACGCCGCCGTCCGGCCCTGCAGACGTCCACCGTCTTCGCTCCGTGAGGCCACCCGCACCCCCCAATCCCCCCGCCGCGACGACCGGACCGAGGAGAGAGGTACTCATGCGTGTGCTCCACTCCCCATGGCGGCGCTCGGTGCTGGCGCTGCTCGTCGTGGCCGCCGCGGTCATGGCCCTCGCCGTACGGCCCGCCGACGCGTCGGTGCCCGGGACACCGTCCGGCTGGTCGCTCGTCTGGTCGGACGACTTCAACGGCACGGCAGGAACGCTCCCGTCGTCCACCAACTGGATCATCGACACCGGTCACTCGTACCCCGGAGGCCCGGGCAACTGGGGCACCGGCGAGATCCAGAACTACACGTCCAGCACCTCCAACCTGAGCCTGGACGGCAGCGGCAACCTGCGCATCACCCCGATCGGCAGCGGCCAGAACTGGACCTCCGCGCGGATCGAGACCCGCCGCGCCGACTTCAAGCCGGCCGACGGCCGCATCCTGCGCATCGAGGGCCGCATTCAGATGCCGAACGTCACGGGCGACGCCGCCCTCGGCTACTGGCCGGCCTTCTGGGCGCTGGGCGCGCCCTACCGGGGCAACTACCAGAACTGGCCCTCGATCGGCGAGCTCGACCTCATGGAGAACGTGAACGGGCTCAACACGGTCTGGGGCACCCTGCACTGCGGCGTGAATCCCGGCGGGCCGTGCAACGAGACCAACGGCCTGGGCAGCAGCCGGGCCTGCCCCGGCTCGACCTGCCAGTCGGCCTTCCACACCTACTGGTTCGAGTGGGACCGCAGCGTCAGCCCCAACCAGCTCCGGTGGTATGTGGACGGCCAGCAGTTCCACAGCATCAGCCAGAGCCAGCTCGACGCCACGACGTGGTCGAACATGACCTCCCACGCCGGATACTTCATCCTGCTGAACGTCGCCATCGGCGGAGGCTTCCCCAACGGCGTGGCCGGGTTCTCCACGCCCACATCCGCCACCGTGTCCGGGCGGCCGATGGTGGTCGACTACGTGGCCGTGTGGCAGAGCGGCGCGACCAGCAGCCCGCCGCCGAGCTCGCCCCCGCCGGGCGGCGTGGACGCCCGCTCCACCATCCAGGCGGAGAACTACCAGGCGCAGAGCGGCACGCAGGTGGAGACGACCCAGGACAGCGGCGGCGGCCAGAACGTCGGCTACATCTCCAACGGCGACTGGCTGCGCTTCGACGGCGTCAACTTCGGCTCGACGGCGGCGCGGCAGTTCAAGGCCAGGGTCGCCTCCGGCGCGGCGGCCGGCGTGAGCGGCCTCGTACAGGTCAGGCTCGACAGCCCGACGGCCACCCCGATCGGCGACTTCGCCGTCGGCAACACCGGCGGCTGGCAGAGCTGGACGACCGTCCCGGCCAACATCACGCCGACGACCGGCACCCACACCGTCTACATCACCTTCAGCAGCGGCCAGCCGGCCGACTTCGTCAACCTCAACTGGTTCACGTTCGCCACGTCCTGACCGTCACGCCGTGGGCGGGGCCGCTGCGGGTCCCCGCCCATGGGCAGCTCTCGGCGTCACCCGGTGGGCGAGACCGTCTCCGGCGACGGCGATCCGCCGGGAGCGACGGACTCACCGGGTGTGGCGGGCGCGGACGGTGTCTGCGGGGTCTGCGGCGGGGGTGCGCCGCCTCCGCCGTGCCCCGGCAGCGCCGGGCGGCTGGCGTCCGCGACGATGAGCGCCCTCGGGCTGCCACCGGTCGTGCCCACGACCCACACCTGGTCGCCCTGCTGGATCCCCTGCAGGCCCTTGTAGTCCGCGACGATCCTGGTCGACTCGTCGACCGTGTAGGTGCGGCCGTCCACCGTGAGGGCGCCGCTCTTCACGGAGTCCACCGCGCCCGTCTGGCTGGTGAAGGTCTGGTAGTCGCGGGACGTGCGGGGCTGCTGGGGCTGTGCGAGCTGGAGCAGGCCGAGCTCGGTCATGCCGAACTGCTCCGGACCTGGCCGGAGCTGTCCCCCCTGGGCGTACCGCGGCTGGTCGTGGCCCGGCGCGCCCGCCGCGGCGAGGCCGGCGCCGGTGACGAGGGTGAGCGCCGCGGCGATTCCGAGGAGAAGCCGGGGCCGCTTGCCGTGAGGTTGGGGCGGCTTGCTGGACATGGTCATCGGTGTGCTCCCTCCACTCGGCGCTGGGGCACGACATGACACGGTGCGACATGACACGGTGCGGCCTGACGTGGCCGGCGCGGCTGGGATGTGCGCGAACGACGTGAGCGGACGTGACCGTGGCGGGTCATGGAACGTCCGCGGGAACGACGCGCCGGGCGTACGCGGCCGCGCATGGAGCGCGCGGCGCCGCGAACCCGTCGCGGAGGGCCCGCCAGTGGTACTCCTGGCCGGGCCGCCCGGTCGATCTGTCCGGGCCGATCCGTTCGGTCAGCCGCCGGCCCCTGCCGGTCGGCCCGCCTTCGGATCCCCTGGCCGCCCTACCCCATCGAGCACGGTGTTCACCGCCCGCTCGGTAAAGCCGTCGTCCAGAGGCAGTTGCCGGAATACCACCCGCAGCCAGACCGCGCCGGCGAGCAAATCCATGATCATCATGGGGTCGGCGGAATCACCGATCTCGCCGCGCTCACGGGCCCGCTCGAAGATCGGCCGCTCCCGGGCGAACCGGTCGGCGAAGAAGCCCCTCGCCGCCTCCGCGAGCTCGGGGCTGTTGGCGGCGGCTCCCAGCGCCGCGACGGCGATGTCCGCCGCCGGGGGAGTGGTGAGCAGGCGGGCCAGGCCGTCCAGCAGCGCGTGCAGGTCGCCCCGCAGGCTCCCGGTGTCGGGCACGTCGAAGTCGAGCGCCCGCGCCTCGACCAGCGCCGTGCCGAGCAGGGCGGCCTTCGACGGCCACCACCGGTAGATCGTCGTCTTGTTGACCCCCGACCGTTCGGCCACGCCCTCGATCGTCAGGCCCTCGTAGCCCTTCTCCGCGAGCAGGCGCAGCGCGGCGTTCAGGATGTCGTCCTTCTTGCGTGGGGCCATGGTGGGAGCCTACTGCAACGCACCGTTGTGTTTTAATGGCGAATGCAACGCAACGTTGCGTTGCTATTCGAGGAGGCGCGTCATGAGCATGCCGGTGGTCTTCGTCCACGGCACCCGGTTGAGCGGCACGATGTGGTCCCCGGTCCGGGCGCTGCTGCGGGCCCCGTCCGCCGCGCCCGACCTGCCCGGGCACGGCCGCCGACGCGGCCTGCCGTACACCACGGAGGTGGCCTGCGACGTCGTCGCGGAGGCGATCGCGGACCTGGGTGGACGGGCCCTCGTCGTGGGGCTGTCCCTCGGCGGCTACGTGGGCATCGCCGCCGCCGCGCGGCATCCCGGCCTCGTCGCCGGCCTGGTCGCGATGGGCTGCACGACGCGGCCCGACCGGCCCAGGGCGCACGCCTACCGGCTCGCCGGGCGCCTGGCCGCACGCAACCCTACGATGGCCGACCGGGTGAGCCGCTTCGCACTGCGCCGGATGCTGCCCGGGGCCGCCGGAGAAGCCATGATCGAGGGCGGGCTGAGCGGCGAGGTCGTGGCGTCCGTCGTCGCGGCGGTCACGGCGGAGGACCCCCTCGCCTCGCTGGCGGCCTACCCCGGCCGGGTCTGGCTGCTGAACGGCGCCCGCGATCCCTTCCGGGCCGACGAGCGGGCGTTCCTGCGGGCGTGCGCCGACGGCAGCCTCACCCACGTGCCGGGCCGGGGGCACCTGACCGTGCTCGCCGATCCCGCCCGGCTGGCCCGCTTCATCGACGAGGCGGCCCGGGACCTGTCCGTCGGCGCGGCCTGATCAGCCCCGCGCCGTACGCCCGGCCCCGCTCAGCGCGGCGACGAGGGCGAGCGCCAGGTAGACCAGCCCCGAGGCGTACCTGAGCGTGCTCGCGCGCAGGCGGCGGCCGAGCGACCCGGCGGTCAGCGCGTACACGAGGTCCGAGGCCAGCCCGATGACGGCGAGGACCAGCCCGAGAAGGAGGACCTGCCCGGGCACGTCGCCGAAGGGATCCACGAACTGCGGCAGGAACGCCAGGAAGAACAGCACGGTCTTGGGGTTCAGCACGTTGACCACGACGCCTTCGAGGAAGACCCGGCGCAGCGGCTGCGGCCTCGGCTCGTCGCCGTCGGAGCCCCGGCCGGTCAGGGCACGGACGCCGAGATAGACAAGGTAGGCGACGCCGGCCCACTTCACCGCTGTGAACAGCTCCGCGGACCGCGCGAGCAGATAGGACAGGCCCGCCGCCGCGGCGGCGATGTGGAGCAGTGTGCCCGTCTCCACACCGAGGGCCGAGGCGACCCCGGCGCGGCGGCCCTGGGCCACGCCCCGGGCGGCGATGTAGAGATGGTTGGGGCCAGGCACGGCCACCACCGCCGCCGAGGCGGCCGCGTACACCAGCAACGTCGAGGTATCGATCACGCTTGCCGAGGCTAGAAGCGTCCCGGCCCGCGCGCCCGGGCCAATCGGCGCCCGCGTCCGTGGACCAATGCGCTCAGAGCGTCTCGGGGCCCTTGGCGAGGTCCCGTACGATCTGGATCAGCTCGGCCGGGTCGAACGGCTTGGTGAGGTAGGCGTCGACGCCGATGTCGTACCCCCGCCTGCGGTCGTCCTCCTGGGCCCGGGCGGTGATGAGCATGACCTTGATGTGCCGGGTGCTCGGGTCCTCCCGCAGCCGCGTGGCCGTCTCCCAGCCGTCCAGACGCGGCATCATCACGTCGAGCGTGATCACATCGGGATCCACGTCATGCACGCGGTCCAGACAGTCCTGCCCGTCGTACGCGGTCTCGACCTCGAACCCCTCCAGGGTCAGGTTGACCGCTATGAGCTGCCGGATGACCTCGTCGTCATCCACGACCAGCACGCGTCCCAGAAGCTCGCCCACGGCGGCAAAGCTAGCCAATGAGACGGGGTGGGCGCGCGGTTTTCGCTGATCCACATGCCAGCGCCCTCAGGCGGCCGTATTGATGTCACGAACGGCCTTCAAGTGCTGGTAGCCTTATCAGCGGTTGAGCCCCCTTAGCTCAGGGGATAGAGCACCGGCCTCCGGAGCCGGGTGCGCAGGTTCGAATCCTGCAGGGGGCACCAGATCAAGACCAGTCCACACATCGTGTGAGCTGGTCTTTTTCGTGCCGTACGACTGTCGCGATCCTGTCGTTCTGCGACGGTGTCGGACGCGTCGCGACAGGGTCTGCGGGCAGCACGCGGGACCGTCGGCAGGGTGGGCCGCGGGCGGTGCGCGTATGACCGTCCGCGGCCCGGTAGGACCTCACATCAGCTGCGCAGGCTCCACTGCTGGTTCGTGCCGCCGTTGCACGCCCACAGAATGATCTTCGTACCGTTGGCGGTGCCGGCGCCGTTGGCGTCCAGGCACAACCCGGACTGCACACCGGTGATGGTGCCGTTGGAGTTGACGTTCCACTGCTGGTTGGTCTGTCCGTTGCAGTCCCAGATCACCACCTGGGTGCCGTTCGAGGTGCCCTGGCCGTAGGCGTCCAGGCACTTGTTGCCGAACACCTGCAGTTGCTTGCCGGACGTGTACGTCCACCGCTGGTTGGTCTGTCCGTTGCAGTCCCACAGCTGCGCCTGCGCGCCGTTGGTCGCCGAGGCGCCGGTGACGTCTACGCATCGGCCGGACTGGCCGCCCACGATCGAGCCGCTCTGCTGGCTGCTCCCGCCGCTTCCTTGCCTGACGAGCGATTTCGACTCTGCCGATCGATTCCCCTGGGCGTCCACGACGTAGAGCCGATACTCACCGGTCGACGTCGGAACGGCAATGGAGGTCGCGGTTCCGCTTGCCCGGGTCATCGTGTTGCCGACGGCGAAGGAGGTCGTACCCGAGGGGGCCAGCCAGACCGTCTTGCTCGCATCGCCGGTGCTGCGGATGGGAATCGATGTCACACCGGCGCCGACGAACGTGCTGGCGGGCAGGACGTAATCCGGCAGAGAAAGATTGCTCTGGGGGATGATGTTCCTGTACGCGTCCTCGAGTCCGGAGTTCACGGCGATGCTGTATGCCTGCGACGGCCAGACGTAGTCCGAGGATACGAGGATGTCCTGGACCGTGCTGTTCGGCAGGTTCTTGTTGGAGACTTTGTTGATAGGGCCGTATGTCTGCGTGATGCTCAGATCATGCTTACGTCCGAAGTCGTCGGAGTTGATGAGCCACGTGACATTCTTGTCCACGCTCAGGACGTTGTCGCGGAACGTTATGTACGCTGAGCCTTCGTCCGGGTGGAGTCCGTACTTGTGACCGGCCGGGACGCCCTGCAGATAGTTGTTGCTGATCGTGGTTCCCGGCTGGCTGCCCAGCGTGTAGATGGGAGCCGTGTCGCCCAGGCGCTGCACCGTGTCGATGATGTGGTTGTAGCTGATGTTGTTGTTCTTCGCCGTGGTGGTGGGCCGGTTGGGCTGGATCGAACCTGACGATCCGTCGAAGTTCCACCACCCCCAGCCGAGCGTTATGCCGGACCACGGGGCTTTCTCGATGCGATTGTGCTGGATGGTCAAGGTGTCGGCGAAGTACGCCGAGATGGGGCTGTGCCCGTTGAACAACACGGCACTGTCGTAGATGTAGTTGTTCTTGATGTCGATGTTCTTGGGCGCTCCTTCGACACCCACGGGATACTTCTCGTGATTGGTGGAGGTGTAGTCCCCGATGTAGACATGCTGGGGATGGCCGACGACGATGGCGGACCCGGCGATGTCGTTGGTGTAGTTTCCGATCAACTGCGTGTTCACCACGTCGTTGGCCATGGTGATTCCGTCGACGCCGGTGTGCTGTATCCGGTTGTTCTGCAGGACGAGCCCGTCGGCGTTGTCGATCTGAATGGCGCCGGGCGCCATGTCGACATTGCGGTAGTAATAGACGTGGAAGTTCTGCTTGGCATATGCGAGCGCGCCGAGATTGCCCTGCTGGGCTTGTTTGAGCACCGAGCCGGCCACGTTGAACAGGTTCCAGTCGGAGTGCTGGACCGTGAGGCCGGCGAATGTGATGTTCCGGACGCGAGCGCTGGTGGAGGTGCCGGCGACCCTGAGAAGGGTGGACACGTTGTTCGGCGCGAAAACCGTCGCGGTCGTCATGTCCTCGGAGGTTGCCTTGTAGTAGTACAACGTCCGGCTCGTCTTGTCGAAGAAGAACTCGCCCGGCGTGTCCAGGAACTCGTAGGCGTTCATGACCTTGTGGGTGCCGCCGACCTGGGCGTTCCCGTTGAAGGCGCCCTGGGCGATAGCCGCTCCCGGCTGCTGGAACTGAGCTATACGGTTCGTGCCGTCAGAGGTGACCTGCCGGACTCCCACGATGGCCGTGGTCCAGGTCGTCGCCGTCTCTATTTCGATGTCGTCCTGATTGGCGGCGATGGCGGGAAAATCGCTCAGACTGTACTTCGCTCCCGCGCACTGCGAACCCGATTCCCACGCCCAGGGCGCCTGTCCCGCCGTGATGGTGTAGGTTCCGTAACACCCCTGCGAGTTTATTGTTTTCGAAGCCATGTACGCTCGCTTGTCGTTGACATAGAGCGCACGGAGCTTGTTGCTGCGATTCAGCGGCGCTTTCCAGATGTTACCGCTGTGCTGCGTCCATCCGGTTACCTGAACGCCTCCGCTGAGGATCGGCGTCTCGTTCTGGTACGCGGCGTATACGACCCGGAATCCATTCGTGCCGGAGTCGGCCGGCGTGAAGTCGATTGTGCTGCCGACCGGATAGTTGCCCCCGCGGAGGTACACGTAGATGTCGCCTGTCATGTCGGCGTTCACCGTGCGGACGACGTCCCTCGCGCGCTGCAGGGTTCTGAACGGCGACGTGATCGTTCCAGGGTTGGCGTCGTTGCCGTCGGGGGCGACGTAATAGGTTGCCTGGGTCGCTGCCGAGGCCGCGGTATTACCTGTGAAGGCCGGCAGCAACACAGCGGCGACGAACACCGCAAGCGCTGCTAACGCCTTCCCAGTGGTGGACAGGGCTGACTTCACGCTCTGTTCCTTTCGCTGGTTCCGAGCAGATTTTCGCCGCGAAATCACCCCGTCGTGGCAGAACTCATCGGGGTGTGCCATCGCGCGGGCGCGGCGCCTTGTCTTGCAGTTGCGGACATCGATCGGAGGGCGTGCACCTTTGCGGGCCGAGGAGCCGGCCGCAGGTCACCGCCGGGGCCCGAGGTCTCCTCATAACACGCCCTAAGAATGTGTGGCAGACGTTGCATCACCATTTCGAGGCGAAACGTATGACGTATGCCGACTGATGTCTAGGGGGTAATGTCGCATCACAAGGGGCCCTGCAACGCTCGATGGAGCGCGGGAAGGCGCATCTTCGTCCACCTCCAGCGCCGCGACGCCAGGTGATCTTTCGCGAGATGGTGAGACGCCGCCGGTCATGCGTACCGCGACCTGGCAGCTCGCCCTCCGATCTGCCAGGTCAGGGCTGGTGGCTCCGTCTCCGCGCCGGTCGGCGGCGGCCCGGCGCGATCGTGCGTGCGGTGCCCGCGGCGCACCGGAGCCCTGCTGCATCGGCCGCGTTCCAGGCCGGTGCAGGGAGGAAACCACTTCATCTCAGCAGTGGTGAATCACATTGCTGGTGAAACTTTCATCGTCACACGGCGACGATCTGCCATTCCTGGTTGGCGCCGCTGTTGCCGGCCCATTGGATGACTCGGGCGCCGTCGGCTGTGGAGCCGGCTTCGACGTCCGCACATAATCCATCGCCCACGTTGACGAGCCGGTAGTAGCCGCTCGTGGCCGCGGGGACGAGTTTCCACCGCTGGTTCGTGCCGTTGGTGTCGGTCATCTGGACGAGGGCGGCGCCCTGGTTGGCGTTCGGGCTGCTGAGGACCTTGCCGCTGCCGACGCTGGTCAGCCGGAACGAGCCGTCGGAGTTCTGCGACATCCGCCACTGCTGGTTGGTCCCGCCGTTCCAGGGCCATTGGACGACGGCGGCGCCGTCGGCGGTGGAGCCTCCGTAGACGTCCAGCACCTTGCCGCTGTTGCGGTTGACCAGGCGGACGACGCCGGTGGACGGGCCGCCGGTGCCCAGCTCGACGGTGATCTGGGTCGTCGTACCCGCGGTCAGGGACACCTGCCGGGCGTGGCCGCCCAATGGCGAGGTGGCGACGCTCGCGCTGGTGGTAACGGAAGAGATCCCGCGCCGGCAGATGAGCGTCACGGTTTGGGTTACTTCGGAGATGACGGTGGCGGTGACGGTCCGGGCGCTGATGTCCCAGGTGAGCGATTCGATCCGGATGCGGTTGCGGCCGCGCACGCCGGTGATCGTGCCCTTGGCGAACTGATCGGGCAGCGCGGGCAGCAACTCCAGGATGCCGGGCCTGGTGTAGATCAATGCCTCGGCGACAATCGCGGGCAGCGAGTTGGCGGCGTCGGCGTTGTAGATCGACAGGTTCGGGTTGTGCGAGGTCATCAACGATCGGAAGACCATGTTGTTGCCCAGGATCTTCCGCAGGTTGCCGTACACGCCGGCGCCGTCCTTGAGCCGGGCTCGGGCGAGGCTGCGGTGGATGGCGCCGTGGGCCTCCCCTCCCTCGTCCCCTCGCAGATCCAGGGCGCGGCTCGCGTAGCGAATCAGGTCGGGCTTGTCCTCGGGGTTGATCTCGTGCAGCGGCCAGACCGGGTACATGTGCTGTACGTGACGGTGGTTGTACCGGTCGGTCAGGCTGGGCCACGACCATTCCGCGAGCGCCCCGTCGCCGTTGATCCGATAATCGGGCATCTTGGCCAGCAAGGCGGTCCAGCGTTGCACGCCTTGGCCTGGGCCCTGCTCGGTGCCGAGGAAGTCGGCGGCGTCGATGGCGGCCCGCAGCGCATGCTTGCCTGCGGCGATCTCACCGGTCGCATTGATCGACAGTTGCCTGCCCGTGTTGCCGGGGCTGTTCTCCATGGAGAAGCACGGCACGAAGACGACCTTGCCGTTGGCGTCGGTGCGAGTGAGGAAGTCCTCGTAGAACAACGCGAGCTCGATCAGGACCGGAGCGAGCTTGGTGCGGTAGAAGGTGGCGTCACCGGTGACCTGGTAGTACTCGAGCAGCGGATAGAGCAGCCAGTCGGCGCCGCCGATCCAGGTGTGGCCGGGGAACCCGCTGTCGAAGTGCAGCATCTTGCCGTACTCGCCGTCGGTACGGGAGGGAGCGAGCAGGCCGCGAGTGCCGTAAAGATTTCTGGCGTTGGTGCGCCAATCGTTGATCTGGCCGAGGATCAGGTTGAAGTAGCCGTCCATGGCTTCGGTGAGGGACAGGATGTTGCCGCCGGCGACCTGGAAGTTGACGTTGGCGTCGGTGGTGAAGTCGCCGGCCCACGCCGCATCCCAGGCGCCCGTCCACAGGCCGGTCAGCCGCGGTGGCAGGACGCCGCTGGAACTGAGGAACAGGTAACGGCCGGAATCGTACATCCGCTCCAGCAACGCGAGGTCGATGGCATTGCGGTTGGAATTCTGCCGCGCGATCAGCTCAGTGGTCGACAGCTGCCGATCGGCGGCGCTGACGTTCAGGTCGAGGCGTGACCGGTCGTACAGCGGGGTGTGCAGGGCGGTATGCCGCGTGAGCAGCGTCGCGTAGTCGGCGCTCAGCGCGGCCAGCGCCATGTGCAGCGGTTTCGCGTCCCACGCGGTGGACGACTCGTAGCGGTCGAGTTTGGTCAGCAGCACGAGTTTGGTCGCCGCGGCCACGACGATGGCCGACCCGCTCACCCGTACCGAACCGCCGGTCGCGACCACCCGGGTGACGCCCTCATAGCCGAACGCCCCCTGCCCGGCGGGGTATGTGCCCCGCAGGTTCAGGTAGCCGTCACCGTTGCCGACCGTGGCGAGGGTGGCGAAGCCGACGGACCCCGGCACGCCGCTCAGGGCCGTGTTGACGCTCAGCGTGGTGTCGATCGTCCGCCCCGGCGCGGGAGTGAGTTCGTGGACGATGACCCGGTCGGCCCGGGAGGCGAAAGCCCGGCGCGTCCACGCACCATAACTGTCGGTCCACGTCGAGGTGACCTCCCCGGTCCTGAAATCGGTGATCCGGGTGTAGTCGTTGACGGTCGTCATCCCCGGCGTGCTGATCTGCAGCTCATAGCCCGGATGGAAGGTCTGGGTCCAGCGCAGCGACCAGCCGGAGGTGAAGTCGCCGGTGGCACCGTTGAAGTCACCGGCAAGCGCCTTGTCCCTGACGCCCGGCAACCGGCCCGACAGCGTCGGCGGAGTCAGGTTACGGGTGCCGTTGGGCATCACGAACCGATGATGCGTGAAGACGACCTTCTCCAGGGTGGGCGCGCCGTAGAGCATGGCCCCGTACTCGCCGTTGCCGGTCAGGAAGGCATCGGTCCAACTCACGGCGGAGGCCGTGTCGTAGATGCCGCGTTGCGGCAGTTGCGGCGGCACGGCGGCAGCCGCTCGGTCAGCGAAGATCGCCGAAGGAAGCGCGGCAGCGCCGACGGTCGCCGCCGTGGTGGCGATGAAGCGTCGACGGTTCAGCGGCATGTTCATTGAAGCTCCTGGTGGCGAGTTGGGCGTGATGCTCGCGGCCGAGTGCCGGCTGTGCCGCCACGACTGGTCCACCTCCGCCGTACGGCCGCCATTCGGTGCAGGCATGCGGTCAGTGGGGTGCCTCCGAAGGCAAGAACACAATTGGGTTTGTCGGGAGGACATCCCATGAATCGGCGCGTTTCGCGCAACGTATGACGTCTGATGTATTGGGTCAAGAAACAATTTCGAGCGCCGCGTAACCTGGTCCCCGGTTCCAGTACGGCCGACGACTCCTTCAGGAGCTCGGTGAAACTTTCATCGACAGGGAGGTTGAACGCCAGAACGGCGACCGCGAGGTGTGCGCCTACCGTCGGTTACTTCCTTCATTCACCCGTGGGCGCGACGCGTCCGCAGGGAGTCATCCCACCTTTGGTAGACCTGCGGCGAAGAATTCATGCGCGATTGTGGAATCTTGCTGATCGTCGGCGGAGGTGCGCCCGAGCCATGCCACCGCCAGCGGAATCCCGCCGGCTTCGACGGCGGCCTCGGCATCGGGCTCGACCGTCCCCGCGGCGGCAACATCTCCGCAGCATCACCGCGCACGCCGCACGGTTTGATGCGGCATGCCCGTTCACTCCGGGCGTGCCCGGCGGTCCCGCCCTTCCACCACCGGGCGCCCGAGCAGTTTGTCGATGCTGCGCCGCTCGCGTTTGGTGGGACGTCCCGCGCCACGTGCCCGGACGGCCACCGTCACGGCCTCCTCGCGTGGAGGCGGCGGAGGGCTCTTGTCGACGTAGCACTCGGCGGCCACGGGGGCGCCGACGCGCTTGGTGATGATGCGGGAGACGACCACGATGCGTTCGCGCCCCTCGTGGCGCAGACGGATCTCGTCACCGACCCGGACGACGTGCGCGGGCTTGACCCGTACCCCGTTGACCCGGACGTGACCGCCCCGGCAGGCGTCGGACGCGATCGAACGAGTCCTGGTCAGCCGTACCGACCAGATCCAGATGTCCACCCGCGCACTCACCTGCTCACCCGACACGCCGACACTGTACGACGAGCCAGATGCCTGGCGTACTCGCGGATCCGTGGTCTGTCTTCGGGGAAGGCGCCCTCCCAGTCGTGGTGCATCGGGATCCAGGCGCCGGTTTCCTCGTGCAGCTCACGGCGGGCGGCGTCCCGTATGGGTTCTCCCTGCTCGACCTTCCCATCGGGCGCCACTCAGCCTCTCCAGCGGTGCTTGACGACTTTCCCTCCCTGCCCATCCCGCTCGGTGGTTGTTGTAGACCGGGCGGGGGTGGCGCGGTGCGGCGACGACCGGTGGGGGGCGGTGGTTGCAGGCGTCGATGAACGCTCGGTCGAGCGACCTGGAGCGGCGCGGGCTCGCCTCCGTGGTCGCCGTCCGGCTGTTGTGAGGCGTACCGCGCCGCGCCCCGCGTCGCTAGGGTTCGGTGCCATGGTCACCCCCCTGGAGCCCGATGACCCGCGCGTACTGGGTGAGTTCACACTGACGGGACGGCTCGGCGAGGGCGGGCAGGGGGTGGTGTTCCTCGGCCGGTCGCCCCGCGGGGAACAGGTCGCGGTGAAGGTGCTCAAGTCGGGGCTCGACTCGTCGGTGAAGGAGCGGCTGGTCCGCGAGCTCGACGCGATGCGCGGAGTCGCGCCCTTCTGCACCGCCCGGGTGCTGACCGCGGTGGTCGATGGGCGGATGCCGTACGTGGTGAGCGAGTTCATCGACGGGCCGTCTCTGCAGCAGCGGGTCGATTCCGGCGGTCCGCTGCGGGGCGGCGAGTTGGAACGCCTCGCGGTCGGCACGGCCACGGCGCTGACGGCCATTCACGGGGCCGGGATCGTGCACCGGGACTTCAAGCCGGCCAACGTGCTGCTGGGGCCGGACGGCCCCCGGGTGGTGGACTTCGGCATCGCCAGGCACGGCGCGAGTGACACGATCACGGCGGGCCCGGTCGGCACCCCGGCCTACCTGGCTCCCGAGCAGATCGCCGGGGACCCGGCCACGCCCGCCTCCGACGTGTTCGCCTGGGGAGCCACGATCGTCTTCGCCGCCACGGGTCGTCCGGCCTTCGGCGCCGCCAGCGTCCCCGCCGTCATGCACCGGATCCTGACCGCCGAACCCGACGCCTCGGCACTGCCCCCGTCGCTGCGCGGGGTGGTCGAACGATGCCTCGCCAAGGATCCCGCGCGCCGGCCGGCCTCCCGCGACCTGCTGCTGGAACTCGTCGGGTCCGCCCCCGACCCGCTGCAGGCGGGCGCGGCCGCGGCGACCACCAGACCGGAAGGCGTACGGCAGGGCGGGACGACCGCGATCCTCCCGGCCTTCCCGGCTACCGGTCCGGCCGGGACGATTCCGTCGGGCCTGGAGACCACCGGTGCGGGCGGCCGTCGGCGGGCTTCCCGCACCGGGATCGTCGCCGGGGCGGTGGCCGCCGTGGGCGCGGTGTCGGTCACCGCCGCTCTGCTGGCGCCGCGCCTGCTGTCCGGCGACACGGCCGCCACTCCGTCGCACGCAGCCACGACGACCGTCTCGCACACCGCCGGCTCACCGGCACCGCCCGCCGACGCCATGCCGGGGGAGACCGTCACGGCCGACGGCGGTGCGACCCAGGACGACGCCGGCGCGGGGCAGGACGCCACCGTGACGACGGACGACGCCGCGGGGGATGCCACAGCGACTCCGAAGGCCACCCCCGTGCCGTCGACCACGCCGGGCGGGACGGTTCCTGCCGCGTTCGCCGGCACCTGGGGAGGCCATCTCGAGCCAGACCAGCTCGTGGGAACCAGCGAGACCGACGTCCAGATCGTGCTGGAGCCGGGCAAGCGCAACGGAAGCTGGAAGGACACCAACAGTTCGTGCCGGGGAAGTCTGACGCTCACGCGCAGCTCCGGCACGGCACTCGTCTTCCGGCTGGACAAGTGCGCCGCGGGCAGGATCACCCTGATCCAGACCGGCGAAGGGCTCTCCTACCGATGGGACGGCGACGAAGGCGACGTCACCTTCCAGGGCCTCCTGGTCAAGGACTGACCACTCCGCATTCAGACCCCCGGGGTTGAGGAATCTGCGGACAGTACTTGTCGCCGAGACCGACCTCGTCGCCGGGCGAGAAGGCTCTGGACGTTCCCGCCCGTTACCGCCGGCAGAGCCGGAGGTGCGCGTTCTGCTGAACATAGGGTGGGCCGCATGGCGCTGCGACTTAGTCTGCTGAATCTCAAAGCTCGGGATAACTCGGCGCTCGGCCGGTTCTGGGCGGAGGCGCTCGGTTGGGATGTTTTCAGCGAGGGACCCGCTGTGACAGGCGTTGGGCCCGCGGGCTTCGTCTGGCCCGACTCCGCCGCCGTCTGCGTTTGTGTGGTCACCGTCCCGGACCCCGAAACGGTGAAGTACCGCGTGCACCTCGATCTCGCCACCACGTCCGCGGCCCATCAGGCGGAGTTGGTCGCGCGTCTGAAGGAGCTCGGTGCGACGCCCGCCGACGTGGGCCAGGGCGACGTCCCGTGGACGGTCCTGGCCGACCCGGAGGGCAACGTGTTCTGCGTGCTGGAGCCTCGGGAGATCTACCGCGATACCGGGCCGATCGCCGCGGTGGTGGTCGACTGCGCGGATCCGCGGGCCATGGCCCGGTTCTGGGGCGAGGCGATGGACTGGACCGTGCACGAGGTGACCGACGACCACGCGCGGCTGCGCTCCGCCAAGGGAGTCGGGCCGTATCTGGAGTTCCTCCGCACAACGCCCGGCGTGAAGACCGTGTGGAACCGCGTCCATCTCGACCTGCTGCCCCACCCCGCTGAGGACCAAGCGGCGGAGGTGGCCCGGCTGCAGACCCTCGGCGCGACGCTCGCCGACGTCGGCCAGGGGGACGCGTCGTGGATCGTCCTGGCCGACCCGGAGGGCAACGAGTTCTGCGTCCTCGCTCCAGCCTGACGCGGAGCCCACCGTCATCCACTGACGATACGTGTCAGTGGATGGGCCGTACGGTCCCGGCATGGCGTTCATCGAGAAGATCACGCGGCCGCTCGACCCGATCGCGGTCGACGGCCGGCATCACGACGACAGGCCCATGCGGGCATCCGAGCCGAGGGGCGAATCCCCGGACCGCGCCGACCACCTGACCGGCATCCGGCCGGAAGGGGCGGGACTGTGAACGACTTCGATTTCCTCGTCGGCACGTGGGACGTGGCCAACCGGAGACTGTTGAAGCGGGGCGTCGGCAGCGACGAGTGGGAGGAGTTCCCCGGCCGCTGTGTCGCGTACGGCTTCTTCGACGGCGCGGGCAGCTTCGACACACTCACGCTGCCGACCAGGGACTTCGACGGCGCGACGATCCGGACGTACGACGCCGAGCGGGACGAGTGGTCCATCTACTGGGTCAACAGCAGGCGCGGCCTGGATCCGGTCCCGGTCGTCGGCCGCTTCGTCGACGGGGTCGGCACCTTCTACGCCGACGACACCGACGACGGCCGCCCGATCCGCGTCCGGTTCATCTGGTCGGGGATCACGCCGGACTCGTGTCACTGGGAGCAGGCCTTCTCCTATGACGGCGGCCAGACCTGGGAGACCAACTGGACCATGGACTCCACCCGCGTCGGGTGATGCGGATACAGCCACGCCGGTCGGCCGTCATCACGACAGATGGATCTCGCTGGTGACGGTCGGCCGTTCGCTGCTGCGCTCGCCGGCGGTGCGGAGCTCACTGGACATCGAGGCGAATTCGACGCGGCGGGGGCGTGGGGGGCGTCAACGGTGGCGCTGGCAGTACTCGATGTGCAGCTCCGCCCACGGACGGCGGCGGTCCGGATACCCCGTCCTCGCCCGGCCCATGGTGATTTCGGAGCAGCAATGGGTGCCGGGAAATCTCGCGAGGTGCGCGGGGCAGTCCTCGGCCAGAGCACGCACCGGATCCGCCTCCAGTTCGAACGCCTCGCGGCTGCCGATCAGGAAGAGGGTGTCGGCGGCGATGTCCCAGCGGAGATGGTCACGGAAGTCCTGATGGGTCCATCGTCGCAGATCGTCATCGGGGCGCTGACGAAACGCCTGAGGCGGAAGTCTCACGCCATGCGGCCTACCCGCTCCCAATGGGGCGCGGACATGTTTCCAGCGGGAGACCGGGAACGCCAGGCGATGATGCAGCAGGACCAGATCCAGCAGCCGTTCCCGGTTGGCCGAGCCTGCCGGGCGGGCCGTGCGCAGCGGCAGGTAGATCAAGCTGTGCGGGGAGCGGGCAGCCAGTCCCCAGGCCATCGCGAGCACCACGGCCGCTCGCTTGTCCACGCTGAACTGCGCGCCGAGCCGGTCTTCGTACAGCATCGCGTGCTGCACGGCCCGAGCCGGCCGGACCACGCGGTACTCGTCGCGACCGAGGCGGACCTTGCTGATCAACGTCGGCCATGTCTGCTCCGACAGGCGCACTCCCACCCCGTTTCGTGTCTCGTTCGGGAAAGCATGCTAGGAGCGACGCGCAGGCGTGACGAGCGGTTTTACGCCGCACCGATTCAGCGTGATCTTGCGGCTCGGCGCCGGAAGTGGCAGCATGCGCCGATGCATCCGTTGAGGCTGATCGAGTCCACCCCCGGCAAGTACGCGCTGCTGCTGGACGCGGGAACCACGCAGGTCGACGACGTGATCGAGGAGCTCGGTCACGAGCCGAACGGATATTTCTGGGAAGGCGTCGCGCACGTGCTCGTCAGCACCGAGGCCCCCGCCCTGGAAGGCCGGTTCTCCTACGACCCCGAAGGCGGCATGTTCTGCGCGTACGGAGGGAACCGAAGCGCGCTGGAGGAACTGGGCACCCGGATGTCGGCCGTCGCGGCAGACGCCGACCGCATGCGGCGGCTCGTCGCAACCGCCAAGGCGGACGGCTTCGAGTTCGACGACTGACCCGCCCGCCGCTGAGCCGGACAGTGCGCCCACAGATCCGTCAGTTCAGGTCCAGAGCGACCTCCAGGCGCAGGTAAGCGTCGACCCAGGCCTGTTCGACCGCCTCGTCGGAGTCGTCGGTCCGCGTCTCCGCGAAGGCCGTGACGGCCTGCGCGATCCGGTGCAGTCCGAGCACGGTCAACCGCCGCGCCGCGGCGGCGAGCCGGTCGTCCTCGGCACCCATGAGCCTGCCGCTCCCACCGGCAGGCTGCAGGTCGGGGACGACGACGCGGCCGCCGACCGCCAGACCGAGCGGCTCGATGACGACACCGCCCGCGGTCCGCCCGACCACGCCGCTGACGAAACGCAGCTCGCCCTCCTCGCCGTCGAGCACGGCGGCCAGCGAGTCGAGGCACCCCGGGGCGCCGCCGGTGTGCGTGGCCCTGACGGTGGCGGTGTCACCGGCCTGGTCGACGATGACGGCGTCGAGACGCTGGTCTCCGAAGACCCCTATATCCAGCACGGTTTCGGCTGCGCGTGGGTCCCGGGGTCTTTCGCAATCCGAGTGACAGATCCGACGAAATCCGTTAATTTCGCCCTCTCATCCTCACCTTTACCGGAAGTTATGACATGGTCACCGCCTTTCGCGCGACGATCGCGTTCGGCCTGCTCGCGGGCTTCTACGTGCTGGTCGCCGCCGTGATCGGGGCCGCGGTGCTCGTCGACGTCGCCGTCCTGCGGCACGTCACCGCAGGCTCGCTGAAGATCGCGATCGTGCTCACCCTGGCCGCCCTGGCGCTGCTGCGCGGCCTCATCCTGGTCAACCGCCGCGGACGCCAGGAGGAGCCGGGCGTTGGGGTCGGCCGCGGGGATGAGCCGGTGCTCTGGCAGACGGTTGAGGAGCTGGCCGCACGGGTGGGGACCCGCCCGCCGGACGAGATCCGGCTGGTCGCCGAGGTGAACGCGGCGGTGCGGGAGGACACGAGCTGGCTGGGACTTCGGGCGGGCCGGCGCATCATGTACGTCGGCCTGCCCCTGCTGATGACGCTTTCGGTGGACGAGATGCGCGCGGTGCTGGGGCACGAGCTCGGCCACTACAGCGGTGCGCACACGCGGCTGGGCGCACCGGTGTATCGCGGCAGGATCGCCGTGCTGGCGGCGGTCGCCTCCCTGCGGAACCACGCCTTCATCCAGAAGCTCTTCTCCCTGTACGCCAGGCTCTTCCTGCGGGTCTCCCAGGCCGTGTCCCGCCGGCAGGAACTGGAGGCCGACCGGTTCGCAGCCGCCGTCGCGAGCCGTGAGGCCGCCGGGAACGCCCTGCGCAAGGTGCACGGCACGGCGGACGTCTGGGACCTGTTCATAGAGCGATACGTCGGCATGACCGGCATGGCGGGCAGCCGTCCGGCCGACCTGTTCGGCGGCTTCCACGCCCTCGCCGATGCGCGTCGGACGGAGATCGCCCAGGCGGACGAGGGCGGCGAGGGGGCCGGGCCGTACGACTCCCATCCGAGCCTGCCGGAGCGGCTGGCCGCGATCGCCGTACTGCAGGACGTCCCGCACACCCGCGACCCGCGTCCCGCGCTGGCGCTCCTGCGGGACCCCGCCGTCGCCGCGCGCGCTGTGGAGCAGACCTTCTGGACGGAGGAGGCGCTGAAGCTGCGCCCGCTGCCTTGGGAGGAGATGGTCGCCCAGGGCATGTACGTGGGCGTCAATGACGAGGCGCTGCAGGACCTGTCGGCCGCGGGCCAGCGGGTCGCGGGCGGGCCGGGGCCGTCCCTGGACGCCGCCCTGGAGGCGCTGGCCCGGGGCCAGGCCGCCGCCCTCCATGAGGAGCTCGTCCGCCTCGGGTGGCGGCCGTCGCCGGACCTGGTGGCCAAGGTCCTCGCCCGCGCCGTCGAGGGCGTGCTGATCGCCGGCGGCAGGGCCCGGTGGACGCTGTCGTGGACCGGCCCCGCCACCTTGCGCGACACGACGGGGAAGGAGGTCGACGTCGAGGAGTACGCGGCCCGGATCGCGGCCGATCCCGCGCAGGTGCCGGGCATGCGCCAGTGGTTCGCCCAGATCGGCGTGTCGCTGAGGCCGCAGACGCCCGTCACCCCTGACACCGGCCGAGGGCCGGGACAGGCCGTCCAGCGCGTGTAATGGCGTCCTCGGCCGGTTAGGTCAGGACCTTCTCGCCGGCCACGGTGAGGGGATCACTCTCGATCGAGGCGGCCGTCATCGTGAGGCGTCGTCACCGGTGGTCCGCGCCGGGGTCAGGCGCGCTTGGCGCAGCACCTGCCGTACCGATGCTTCCAGCGGGCTGTGCTCGCCGATGACCGTCTCGCACCCGTCCGGGAGCAGGTCGCGATCCCGACACCACTCCCGCATCTGGTCGGGGGTGAACTCCGACCGCTGGGGGCGGCTGTCGTGCCGCCGGAGCGTCTCCGGGAAGGACACGTCCAGGTAGAAGAAGGCGCTGGTCCCGGCGTGGTCACGGCGCAGGGACCGCAGCATCGCGCCGTACCGGCCGGCGGTGAGGATGCCTTCGAGCAGGACGTGATACCCGTGATCAAGTGAGTACCGGACGATCGTGTCGATGAGGCCGATGTTCACTCCGCCATCGACGTCCCGCTCCCGCAGCAGCTCCCTGCGTACGACGTCCTGGCCGACCAGCGCCAGACCACGGCCGTAGGCCGCCCGCACGGCACGGGCGACGCTGGTCTTCCCGGAGCCGGAGTTCCTGCGCAGAACGATCAAACGGGTGTCGAGGGAGCCGGTACGCACCGGCTCACGGTCCGAACAGTCCGGGGGTGACACGCCGTCTTTTCGGGTTTCGACCCGCCACGGCTCCACGTCCTTACGCGGTGCCTGTGTACAGGGTGGCGAGGCTCCCGCACATGACATTCGATGAGCCGATCCACAGGATCGTGAAGCGGTAGCCGTTGCTTCTCCTGATGACGGCGTCGGCGCAGAAATCGGGACGGATCTCGTCAGGTGCGAGTCCCGTGGGGACGTCGAACGGCAGCCTCCTCAGCAGCCAGCAGACTCCGCTGTCGACCAGAGCGTCCAGGTCCCCGCGGACGACGGCGACCATGCCGATCGACCATGGGGCGTTGTCGTGGTGGTAGACCCCGATCGCCAAGTGGTCGGTCTCATAGGCGCACTCCGCCGCGTCGTTGACCGCGTTCACCCTGGTGATGAACCGCTCGAGCCCGCCACGGAACTCTCTGAACTCCCCGGAGCGCCCTTCGGGGATGAAACCGAGGGCATCCTCGGCCAGGCCCGCGATGCTGATGCAGGGGTTCTGCGTGATCACACTGACCCCGTCCGCCGGTGGGAAATCGGGGAGTTGGGACCTCGTGATGGGCCCCGGAGCGGGGCAGACCGGGGCCTTGGGTTTCCTGGACGTCTTCGGCTTCTGGACCTGCCCCTTCTCGGTCTCCGCGGCGTTCGAGCCTCCCCCGAACTCCTCGTCCAGACATGCCGTGGCGAAAAGGGAAAGCGACAGGAGAACGATCAAGAACCTGTGTGTAAAGGAACGACCAGCGGCGAACGCTGAAATGCGAGATCGACGATGCATCGGGCTTCCCTCACCAATGTCTGGTACTCACCCCGGCCTGCTTACCGCCGTCACATCTTCATTCAGATCGACCGGCGGAGCGACGTTCCGGTTCGCTCAGCGGACCGTTGCCGGTGGTGATCTCAGCGGCAGTCGCGCCAGGACGGGTGGGGGATCGTTCGGTCTCGCCCTTCAGCGGTCCGGCGCCGGGGCGGCGTCAGACGTGGCGCCAGCGGAGGGGGGTGCCGTGCCCGGCGGCGACTATGAGCCCGGCATGGGCCGTGAACGTGCTGCCCGGCACCGCTTCCGCGTGACTCTCCCATTCGGAGTCGCCCCGCACGGGCGGGGGAATCCGGGTCAGCAGACGACCCTCGGCGTCCAGGGCGAAGAGCCTGCCGTTCATCCCGACGAGGGCGACGGCGCCTCCCGACGAGCCGGCGGGCTCCCAGCCGCCGCTGCCGAACGGCTGCCGCCACAACTCGCCGGAGGACGTGGCCACCCAGAACGTGCAGTCGGTCACGGCCAGGCCGACCGCGGACCCGGGCGCGGGACCGATCTCCCGCCAGCCCGGCTCGTCGTGGCGCAGGAGCCGCCCGTCATGCGTGACGCCGTACAGACCGACGGCGAGGCCGCCCGCCGCCTCGCGCGGCACGGCCAGGCCGCGTACGCCGCGGGCGAGGCCGACGGGCCGCCAGGGCAGGTTCTGGCCGCACAGCTCCCGGGCCAGCAGCGTGCCGTCCGCGCTCACGGCGTACAGCGTCCGGCCGAGCACCGCGAGCGCCCGCAGGTCGGCCGGCGGGCCGATCACGTCCCAGCGCCCGTCGTCGGCGGCCGACAGCCGGTCGATCACGTTGCGGGTGATCCGGTCGACGACGGGATCGTGCAGGCCGTTGCCCCAGTTGACGGTCGCCGCGGTGAAGACGGTGCCGAGACCGCTGGTGAACACTCCCATGGTCGCCATGCCGCCCTGGCCGTACGCGCTCCAGTGCCGCAGGTCGGCGGTGGCGAGGATGACGAACGACGGCGGGGTGCCGTCCCTGCAGGTCGCCCGGGGGACTCCGCCGACCTCCTCGAATTCGGCGGCGTCGGTCTCGTAGCCCAGGCAGCCCTGGCCGAACTTGTCGCCGTCGGTCAGCCCCGTCCCCTCGAACACCCAGTGCGCCGCGAAACGCGTCGTGTACGACTCCTCCAGCATGCGCGACATGTGCGGTCCCCAGGCGCCCGCGCCGGCGCGGAAGCTCACCCCCGTCAGCGCGTTCTCCGGGCGGTTCACCGGCGCCGCCGACCACTCGACGGTCGTCTGACGGGGGTCGGCGATGGGATCGGTCACCGCGTCGCGGTGGCAGACCATGGTGCGGCCGCCGTCTTCCAGCCTGATCTGCCACCAGCAGGTGTTGCCGGAGAAGAACGCGACGTTGCCGCCGCGCCGGACGAACTCCTCCACGGCGTCGCGCATCCCCAGCGACCAGTACTCGTCGTGCCCGTTGACGATCAGCAGCCGGTGCGGGGACAGCAGGCCGAGGCCGTCGTGCACGTCCAGATTCGAGCAGTACGCGACGTCGTAGCCGCCGCGGCGCAGCCAGCGCATCAGCCCCTCCTCCCATCGTTCGGGAGGAGGCCCGCCGCCGGGCCGGTCGAAGGTCACCCGCGCGGCCCGCGTGGGCGACTCGGTCCAGTAGACGCTCTGCCCCGGTTCCCCCGCCCTGTTGTAGGCCTGCCAGGTGGTGAAGGGGACGCTCACCAGCACCGGCGAGCTGGGCACGGCCTGCCGCACCACGAAGTAGACCTCGTTGTCCGGGCAGGGCGCGCTTCCGGGCAGTCCGAACGGCCACGGCTCCCCGGGCCCGAAGCGCGCCCGATAGAGCGAGCTGCGCCAGCCGGCGGGGATGTCCAGCTCCCACAGGGGCGCGGAGGCGAATCCCTCGAACACCACCCGGTCGTCGGTCGCGTCGGTCACCACCACGGGCGCCGGCCGGTCGAGGACGAAGCCGAGTGAGGCCCCCTGCACGCAGGACGTCGAGGTGGCGTAGGCGCGGACGGTCATCGGACGGCCGCTTCGACGAGAAGGGACTCCAGTTCCAGCAGATAGCGCTCCATGTCCGGGCGGGACAGATACCGGGTGTCGGCGGTGAGCGAGACGCCCTCCGTGGTGAGGTGGACGCAGAACCGGCAGTTCAGCTTGTCCTGGCTCATCGGCCAGGTGACGGACGTCCGCGCCAGCGCGGCAGTGATCTCGGCGGGATCGCACCGGGCCGGTCCCGGGTCGGCGAAGCGCATGTCGTTGAAGCAGCAGTACGGATGGATCGGCTCGCCGCGCTCGGCGCTCACCGAGGCGGTGATCCGGTTCCGGTCGGCCGGGTCGTGGTAGGCGCTGCGGTAGGCGCGCAGGGCGGCCGGCCCCGCGGCCCGCAGCAGGTCGGCGAAGGGCGCCTCCCGGCGGTCGAGCGTGAACAGCCCCTCCTGCGACATCGTGGCGACGATGTCCGTCGTGTCCCGCCGGAACCTGTTGGCCGAGATCGGCAGCACCGCGCACGTCTCGTGGCCGGTGAAGCGGCCGACCAGCTCGGTCACCGCCGTCAGCAGCACGGTCGAGGTCGAGGCGCCGTGCGCGGCGGCGATCGAGCGGACTGCGAGCTCCAGGGCGGGGGAGCGCAGCAGCGCCCGCCATACGGGCGGTCCGGCCGGAGAGCCGCTCGGCGCGGAGAACATCGCCGGCGGGATCCGCCGATACTCGCGCTCCCAGTGCGCCGCCGCCGTCTCCGCCGCCCGCCGCCCCTCCGTGCCGGCCTGCCAACGCGCGAGATCGAGCGGCTGGGCGGCGCCGGGTCGCCGGACGTCAGGACCTCTGAGCAGCAGGATCCGCAGGTCGCGCAGCGCGACCTCCGCGCCGAGCCCGTCGGCGGCCAGATGGCAGAAGACCAGCACCACATGGGCGACCCGATCGCCGTCGAGGACCAGCGCCACCCGCACGGGCCATTCACCGAAGTAGTCGAACGGCCGCGCCGCCAGCTCGCCCAGCACCCGGTCGGGGTCCTCGGTGGTGACCACGACCGGCAGCCGGCCCTTCTCCGCCAGCCGCTGATACGGCTCGGCCCGCCCGTACGGCTCGGCATTTCCGTACGGCTCTGCATTTCCGTACGGCTCGGCATTTCCGTACGGCTCTGGGGGCCTCGCGCGAAACGCGTCGCTCATCGTGGTGCGCAGAGCGCCGTGCCGCTCCACCAGGGCGGCCAGCGCCGTGCACACCTCGGCGACGGTGCGCGAGCCCGGCACCTTCAGCACGCGGCCGAAATTGAAGTAGTGGTCGTCGGGGGCCGTCCGCACGATCGCCTCCCAGATGGCCCGCTGGCCCCAGGTCAGCGGTGCCGTAGGCGGTGCGGAGCCCGGCCCGGCGAACTCGACGTGCGGCAGGGGGCCGGTGGCGTTCACCGGGAGGCCATGGAAGCCAGGTGCGCGGCCAGCCGGTCGAGATCGTCCAGCAGGCTCATGCCGTCCTCGCTCAGATCGAACTCCACGCCGAACTCCGACTCGATCGCGTCGATCAGCCGCAGCATCGTGATCGACGTGACGCCCAGGGCCGACAGCGGCAGGGTCGCGGCCAGCACCTCGTCCGCGGTGACGGCGCCGTCGGACGACTCCTCGACGAGTTCCGCCAGCCTCTCTTTGATCATTGCAGCTCCTTGGCGAGGCGTTCCGCCTCCTCGTCCGACATCTGGTCGAGCTCGGCGATCAGGAGTTCCTCGACCGCCCGTGCCAGCCCACCGACCGTGGGATGGGTGAACAGCGTGCGGATCGGCAGCTCCAGGCCGGTCGTGCCGCGCAGCCGGGCGACGATCCGTACGGCGAGCAGCGAGTGGCCGCCGAGGGCGAAGAAGTCGTCGTGGACCCCGGCCTTCTCGACGCCGAGCACCTCGCCGAAGACCTCGGCCACCAGTTCCTCGGCATCGGTGCCGGGTGCGACGTACGCCTCCCGGTGCGCCTGCGGAGCCGGCAGCGCGGCCCGGTCCACCTTGCCGCTCGGCGTCAGCGGCAGCCGGTCGAGCCGTGCCCAGGCGGTCGGCACCATGTACGGCGGAAGCGCCGCGCCGGCGAACTCCGCCAGCTCGGTGAAGCCGGCGGATCCGGTGACGTAGCCGACCAGCGTGTCGCCGATCGCGACGACCGCGGCCTCACCCACCTCGGGATGGGCCAGCAGGCGGGCCTCGATCTCGCCCGGTTCGATGCGGAACCCGCGCACCTTCACCTGGTCGTCGAGCCGGCCCAGGAACTCCAGCTGCCCGTCGGGCCGCCATCGCGCCCGATCGCCGGTGCGGTAGACACGCTCGCCGTACAGGTCGGCGAACCGCTCGGCGGTCAGCTCCGGACGACCGAGGTAACCGCGGGCCACACCCGTCCCGCCGATGCACAGCTCTCCGGCCGCGCCGGGGGGAGCGAGCCGCCCGGCCGCGTCCAGGACGTGGACGCGGGTGCCTCCGATGGGCCTGCCGATCGGCGGACGCCCGGGCGAGCCGTCCAGCTCGGCGAGCGTGGCGATGACGGTCGCCTCGGTCGGGCCGTAGGTGTTGACCAGCCGCACCCGGTCGCCGAACCGCCCACGCCAGCGGGTCACCGCGGCCTCGTGCACCTGCTCCCCGCCCAGGATGACCAGCCGCAGCTCCGGCGGCCAGGCGATCGACTCGATCTGGTCGACCAGGTGATGCCAGTAGGCGGTCGGCAGATCCAGGACGGTGACGCCGTCGAGGTGGTCGGTGAGCGTCACCGCGCCGTCCGGCAGGAGCGCCAGGTGGGCGCCGGCGGCCAGCGTCGGATAGATCTCCTCGGCGTGCGCGTCGAAGCCGAGCGAGGCGAACTGCACGACCCTGTCACCCGGTCCCAGGCCGTACTCCCCGACCATCCAGGCGACCCTGGCCGCGAGGTTGCGATGCTCCACGACGACGCCCTTCGGCGTCCCGGTCGAGCCGGACGTGTAGATCACGTACGCCGCGGCGTCGCCCGTGACCGGCACGGGCGCGGGCGCACCCTCCAAGACGGAGACGGAGACAGAGACGGCTTGCGTTGTGCACGCCACCGGGACGCCCGGCGGCAGCCCTCCGGCGAGGTCGGCGGAGGCCAGGACGAGCGCCGCCGCGCTGTCGCCGAGCATGAACGCCAGCCGCTCGCCCGGAAGCCCGGGGTCGAGCGGCAGGTAGGCCGCCCCGGCACGCCAGACCGCGAGCAATGCCGCGATGGCGTCCGGCGTCCTGCCGAGGAGGACGCCCACGATGTCACCGGGGCCGACGCCGCGTGCCCGGAGCAGCGCGGCCAGCTCGTCGGCGCGCGCGTCCAGCTCGCCGTAGGTCAGGTCGCCCACGGCGCGGGAGTCCCGATGCGCGCGCACGGCCGAGGCCACCAGCTCGGGGACGTACGGCCCGGTGACATACTGCTCGGGCGCGACGTCGGGCCCGCGGCCGAGCTCCAGCAGGCGGGCCTCCTCCGCCGCGGTGGTCAGCCGCGGGGGAGCGGCGAAGTCCTGCCGCAGCACCCCCTCCAGCCGGGCCGCCATCGCTCCGATGGTGCCGTGGTCGAACAGCGCGGCGTCGTAGGAGAGCACGACGAGCAACTCGTGCTCGTCCTGCCACGCCTCCAGCATCAGGTCGAACTTGACCTGTTCGAAGCCGTGCGCGAACGGCTCGGCCACCAGCCCGGAGAAGGCGGCCGGGGAGGCGCCGGTGTCCTGGTTGTGCAGGATCGCCATCGTCTGGAAGGCGGGCACCCGCAGCCGTTCGAACGGGATGCCCTGATGCTCGAACGCCGAAAGGACCGCGTCGCGGGTCCGCTCCAGCGACTCCCCGAAACTCGGCTGAGCCGCAGTGGGCGGGTCCGTGCGGATCAGCAGGACGTCGGCGAAGTAACCGACCACGTTCTCCAGCTCGACCCGGTCTCTGCCGGACGCGACGGTGGCGATCGTGATGTCGCTGCGCCCGCTCTGCGCGGCGAGCACCGCCTGATAGGCGGTCAGCAACGTCGTGAACAGCGTCGCGCCGTGTTCCCTGCCCCGCTCGACCAGCCGCGCCACGTCCTCGGCGGGCAGCCGGAACGTGTGGAAACCGCCCTTCCTGACGGGCGGCGAGGTGCGCGGCAGGTCCGTCGGCAGGTCGAGCGGGGGCGCGCCGGCCAGCCGCTCGCCCCAGTAGGCGACGAGGTCGTCCTGGTTCCGCTCGCGCTGCCATCGGGCGACGTCGCCGAACTGCAGCGGCGCCGGGTCGAGCAGTTCGCCGGAGTAGAGCCGGGCCAGCTCGTCCAGCATGACGTTCAGCGACCAGCCGTCGCCCACGATGTGGTGGAGGACCACGCACAGGACGTGGTCGCCCAGGACGTGGTCGCCCAGGATGTGGTCGGCGGAGCAGAGCCGGATCAGCGTCACGCGCAGCGGCGGCCGGGAGGCCAGGTCGAACGGCGCGTTCGTGCGCTCGGCGACCAACGTCTCCGCGTGCGCGACGTCGGCGGCCGTGACCGCCTCGACAGGCACGGGCCCCGGCGGCTCGACCACCGCGACCGGGGCGCCGTCGACCTCCGGGAACCGCGTGCGCAGGCTCTCGTGCCTCGCGACCAGCGCGGCCAGGGCTCGTTCCAGGGCCCGCGCGTCCAGCGGGCCGCGCAGCCGCCGGACGAGCCACATGTTGTACGACGCGTCGTCCGGGTCGAGCCGGTGCAGGAACCAGAGCCGTTCCTGGCCGTGCGACAGCGGCGCGGGCTCTCCGGCCGGGCGGGGTCGCGGCCCGTCGCCGTCCCCAGCGACGGCCCGGTCTCCCGTGGTCTCGTCGAGCAGCTCGGCCAGCGCCGCGACGGTCGGGCGGGTGAACAGCTCGCGCACCGGGATCCGCACCGGCAGCCTGGCGGTGACCATGGTGGCCAGCAGCGAATGACCGCCGAGCGCGAAGAAGTCGTCGTCCGCGCCGACGCTCTCGACGCCGAGCACGTCGGCGAAGACGCCGGCCACCAGCCGCTCGGCGTCGGTACGCGGCGGGACGCCCGCGGGCCTGGCGACCCGAGGACGCGGCAGGGCCTTCCTGTCGACCTTGCCGTTCGGGGTGAGCGGCAGCGCGTCGAGCGTCACGACGGCCGCGGGGACCATGTAGCCGGGCAGCTGCCCTGCGACGTGCCGCCGGAGGTCGAGGTCGCCGCCCTCGGAGTCGGCAGCTGAAGCGCCCGCGTCATCGGGCGTGCCGGGGACGACGAAGGCCACGAGCAGGTCGTCGCGTACGGCGACCACGGCCTGGCGGACGGCCGGATGCGCTTCGAGCACGGCCTCGATCTCACCGAGCTCGATCCGGTGCCCGCGCAGCTTGACCTGGTTGTCGGTGCGGCCGAGGAACTCCAGCGTGCCGTCCGCCGACCATCTGACGACGTCGCCGGTGCGGTAGACCCGCTCGCCCTCCTGGCTCGGAGACGCGTGCTCGGGAAACGCGTGCTCGGGAAACGCGTGCTGGACGAACCGCTCCGCCGTGAGGTCTGGACGGCCGAGGTAGCCATCCGCGACGCCGGCGCCGCCGATCAGCAGCTCACCGGGCACGCCGATCGGCACCTGGCCGCCTTCCGCGTCGACCACGTGGACGGTGGTGTTCGCGATCGGGCGGCCGATCGTCACCCGCTCGGGCCGCTCGGGCACCTCCCAGGCGGTCGACCAGATCGTGGTCTCGGTCGGGCCGTACATGTTGACGAGCCTGCGTACCCGCGCCCGCAGCTCGGCGGCGAGCGCGAGCGGGAGGGGCTCGCCCCCGGCGATGGCGACGACCGGCGGGAGCTCGCCCGCGAGCAGCACCCGCCAGCCCGACGGGGTGGCCTGGACGTGGGTCACGCCCGTGTCGGCGATCAGCCGGGCGAGGGCCGCGCCGTCGCGCGCCGTCTCCGCGCCGGCGACGACCACCCGGCCGCCGGTGACCAGCGGCAGGTAGAGCTCCAGCGCGGAGATGTCGAACGACAGCGAGGTGAGCGCGAGCCAGACGTCCGAGGGCGTCGATCCGACGAGATCGCGCATGGCGAGCAGGAAGTTGGTGAGCGCGCGGTGCGGCACCACCACGCCCTTCGGGCGTCCCGTTGAGCCGGAGGTGTAGAGCACGTAGGCGGTGTCGCCGGGCGAGGGCCGCTCGGCGGGCCCCTTGGTGAGCGCCGCGCCGACCGGATCCTCGCTGATGAGGAGATCGGCGAGGTCGGCGTCGGTGAGGACGAGGGCCGCGCCCGAGTCCTCGATCATGTACTCGACGCGGGCCGCCGGGTAGTCGGGGTCCACCGGCAGGTAGGCCGCACCCGACATCGCGACGCCGAGCAGGGCGACGATCATCTCCGGGCCGCGCGACATGCGCACCGCGACCACGCTGTCGCGCCCGACGCCCCGGTCGCGCAGCCGCGCCGCCAGCTCCGCCGCCCGTACGGCCAGCTCGCGGTAGGTCAGCTCCCGGCAGGGTGTGCCTTCGGAGACCACCGCGACCGCGTCGGGCGCGGCGGCCACCCGGTCGAGCACCAGGTCGGCCAGGGTGACCGGAGGCAGCTCGGCCGCGGTGGCGTTCCACGCGGCGAGCCTGGCCCGCTCGCGCTCGGTGAGCAGTTCGAGCCGTCCCACGGGCAGCGTGGGGTCCGCGACCGCGGCGGCGAGCAGCACGAGGTAGCGCTCCGTCATCAGTTCGACCGTCTCGTGGTCGAAGAGCTCCTCGCTGTAGATGGCGACGCCGAGCACGCCGCCGTCGTCCTCCGCGTACAGGTCGAGCGACAGGTCGACCCTGGCGGGGTGCCAGCCGAGCGGGAACGGCTCGGCGGCCAGACCCGGCACCGGATCGGCCACGTCGCCGTGGGTGTGCAGCGCGAACATGGTCTGGAACAGCGGTGTCCTGCTCGGGTCGCGTTCCACCCCGAGGACGCCGATCAGCCGCTCGAACGACACGTCCCGATGGGCGAGCGCGTCCAGGACGGCCCGGCGGGTGCGGCGGAGCAGTTCGGCGAAGCTCGGCGCACCGGACAGGTCGCATCGGAGCACCATGGTCGTCGACAGATAGCCGATCACCTGCTCCAGCTCGGTGCTGTCGCGGCCGGCCGAGGGGGTGCCCACGCAGAAGTCCGCCTGCCCGCTGTGCCGGGAGAGCAGCGCCTGGTAGGCCGCGAGCAGCAGCATGTACGGCGTGCAGCGCGCCTTCCCGGCCGACTCCGCCACTGTGGCGGCCAGCGCGGGCGGGATGCGGAAACGGATCTCCCCGCCCGCCGTGCCCCGCCTGGCCGGACGCGGCCGGTCGGCGGGCAGCTCCAGGACGGGCGCCCCGGACAGCCGCGACACCCACCAGTCCAGATCCGTCGAGTCCTCGCGGGTCGGCACGTGGTCGCCGTACTGCGGCGGGAGCGTCTCGGGAAGCGCCCGGCCCGCGTAGTGGTCGGCCACCTCGGTCCTGAGCACGTTGAGCGACCAGCCGTCGCCGTTGATGTGGTGCAACACGACGCACAGCACGTGGTCGGCCGGACCGAGGCGGACCAGCGTGACCCGGAACGGCGGCCGCTCGGCGAGGTCGAACGCGGCATTGGTGCGGGCGCGGACGATCCGCCGGGCCTCGTCCTCCGACCCCGCGGCGACCTGCTCGATCGTCAGCGGCGCAGGCGGCTCCACGACGGCCGCCGGCCGGCCGTCGACCTGGACGAAGCGTGTGCGCAGCGCGTCGTGCCTGGCCACGACCGCGCCGAAGGCGGCTTCGAGGGCCGGGACGTCGAGCTCCCCGCGCAGCCGGTAGGCGTAGGCGGTGTTGTAGGAGGGGTCGTCGGGATCGAGCTGGTTCAGAAACCAGAGTCGTTCCTGACCACGGGACAGCGGACCTGTCTTCACGTGCCTACCCCCGGGCAAGTGCCTTCGGAAAACCGGCGCCTTCTGGAAAGCTTCTTAACAGTTTTCGGGTTGGCCGCAGTGTTCCACGGATCTTCGGCCACCCGCAAGGCTTCGCCGGCGGCGGCGCCGGAGTGGGCAAGCCGTGGGGGGTTGCCGCCCTCGGCGGCCTCGTGTCAAACTGGCGCCGAACTTTAATTAGGAAACTTTCTTATTAGAAATCCCGTACGGCCACGCGTGACCGTGTGGCCGGGTGACCTCTGATCTGGCGATTCTCGTCCTGGCGACTTTCCGGGGGCCGATCGTGAGCAAGATTCTTCCCGGCCTGCTTCGAGAGCGGGCCGCCGCCGATCCCGGCCGGGTGGCGATGACCGTCCACGGCTCGGGCTCACTGACCTTCGGCGAGTGGGAGCGCAGGTCGTCCGGCGTGGCCCGCGCGCTGCGCGGCCGGGGGATCGGGCGCGGCGACCGGGTGGGCCTCGTGTTCGGCAACGGCGACTGGCTCGACTACGCGGTCGCGTTCTTCGGCGTGCTCAGGGCGGGGGCGGTCGCCGTGCCGCTCTCCGACCGCCTGGCCGGCCCCGACGTCGACGCGATGCTCGCGCACTGCGGCGCGGCGGCGGTGCTGCGGCCGGGCGACCTGCCGTACGGCGAGGGCGGCGGGGACGAGGATCTCGAACCGGTGGCGCCCGGCGACCCGGCGCAGATCCTCTACACCTCCGGCACCACGGGCCGGCCCAAGGGGGTCGCCGCCACCCACGCGAACCTGGCCTACGGCTGCGGGGGCCGCCGCAGGCCGTTCACCCACTCCAGGCATCTCGCGCACGCCTTTCCCGTCGGCACCAACGCCGGCCAGTGGATGCTGGTCAACGCCGTGGACGCGCACCCCGAGGTGGTCACGCTGCCGCGCTTCACGCCCGGCAGGTTCGCCGCGCTGATCGAGCGCTACCGGGCGGGCACGGTCTTCGTGGTCCCCGCCATGGCGATCGAGATGCTCGCCGCCGGGGTGCAGGCCAGGCACGACCTGTCGAGCGTGCTGCTGCTCGGCTCCGCGGCGGCGCCGCTGCCGGCGCGGGTCGCGGGCGATCTCAGCGCCTCGTTCCCCAACGCGACGATCGCGAACTACTACACCTCGACCGAGGCCGCGCCCGCGCAGACCGTGATGATCTTCGATCCCGAGCGGCCGTCGAGCGTCGGCCGCGCGGTCTCCGGCGGGGCCGTCAGGATCGCCGCGGCGGACGGCGGGGCGCTGCCGCCCGGCACGACCGGCGAGGTGTGGATGCGGTCGCCGGCCGTCACCCGCGCCTACTACGGTGACGAGGCCGCGACCGGCGAGGTCTTCCGCGGCGGCTGGGTGCGCATGGGAGATCTCGGCTACCTCGACGACGACGGCTACCTCTATCTGGTCGACCGCGAGAGCGACGTGATCAAGTCGGGGGCCTACAAGGTGTCCACGATCCACGTCGAGGAGGCCGTCCACCGGCACCCCGGCGTCGTCGAGGCGGCCGCTTTCGGAGTGCCGCACCCCACGCTCGGCAAGGCCGTCGCGGTCGCCGTCGTCGGGACCGTCCCGCACGAAGAGCTGCGCGTCTTCCTGAAGGACCTGCTGGCCCCGCACGAGCTTCCCTTACGGCTCATCACCCTCGACGCCCTGCCACGCAACCACGGCGGCAAGGTCGACAAGCGCTCACTCCGAGAGGTCGCATCATGACGCAGGTCTCGTTCGCCCAGCATGGAATGTGGGTCACCGAGCGGATGGGGGCGGGGTCGGCCTACCACATGCCGATCGTGATCCGCTTCGACGGTTCGCCGGCTCCCGATCCCGCCGTGCTGGCCACGGCGTGTGCGCGCGTGGTCGAGCGGCATCCGCTGCTGGGCCGGGCCGTACGCGAGCACGACGGCGTGCCGCACCTGGTGCCCGCCGCTCGGGCACCGTCCCTGGAGACGGGTGAGTCGGTGGAGGAGGCCGTCGGACGGCCCTTCGACCTGGAGAACGGCCCGCTCGTCCGCTTCACGCTCGTCGGCGACACCCTCGTGATCGTCGCCCACCACCTGGTCTTCGACGGCGAGTCCAAGGACATCCTGGTCGCCGACCTCGCCGCTTTCGCGGCCGGTGCCGCACCGCCGCCGCTCGGACCCCTCGACCACGCCACCGGCCAGCAGGAGCGGGTGGCGGCCCTGCTCGGCGAGGCCCGCGCGTTCTGGGCGGGCAGGTGGCGCGAACCGGGCGACACGGTCGTGCCGGGCGGGGCGCTCCGCTCCCGCCGGGGCGGCCCGGGGCGGCTGCTGGAGTTCACGCTCGACGTCCCCGAGCTGCCCGGCCTGACCAGGTTCGAGGTGCTGCTCGCGGCGCTGCACGTGCTCCTCATGTCGTACGGCAACGCCGACGTCGTCACCGCGATCGACCTGTCGACCCGCACCGCCGATTCGGAGGGACACATCGGCCCCTTCGTCAACGAACTGCCTGTCTTCTCGAGCCCGCCGCCCGACGCGCCGTTCGTGACGTTCGCCGCCGGGCTGCGCGCCGAGCTCAGGAGCCTGTACACCTATCGCGAGGTCCCCCTGGCCAGGGCGGTCGCCGGGCTGAAACCGCACGCGGCGCTCGC
The DNA here is from genome assembly GCF_006874435.1 of Microbispora sp. KK1-11. Taxonomy (NCBI): domain Bacteria; kingdom Bacillati; phylum Actinomycetota; class Actinomycetes; order Streptosporangiales; family Streptosporangiaceae; genus Microbispora; species Microbispora sp. KK1-11. The sequence goes on from NZ_VIRJ01000019.1 coordinate 125,915, forward strand.
TCCCGTCTCGGTCAGCTACCGGCGCGGGGCGGCGCACGGCAGGGGTTCGGTGACAGGGTTCGGCGAGGTCGACCGGCTGGCGTTCAACCAGGCGGTGCGGGGCGCCCTGCAGCTCCAGGTCCTCGACCATGGCGACCCTTCGGACAACACGGCGATGTCGGCGCCGGGGATGACCGCGAGCCTCCGTTACGACCCTGGCGAGCTGACCGATCCGGTCGGGTTCGCCGACGACCTCCGGGCGGTGCTGGCGGCGGTCGCCCAGGATCCCACCCGGCCCCTGGAGATGCTGCCGACCCGGGAACCCGTGGTCGCCTGGCCCGTCCCCAGTTCCTCGACGGCGGGGGCGGCACCGGCGACCGCCGCGGGGGAGGACACCGGCGCCGCCGCGGATCTCGGCGATCCTCTGGCGGCCGAGATCCGCGCCATCTGGGAGGAGGTGCTCAAGCTCGCTCCCATCGAGCCGCACGACGACATCTTCGAGCTCGGCGGCCACTCACTGACCATCACCCAGATCATCGCCCGCATGCGCAAGCGGCTGGGCGTGGAGGTCGAGCTGGACGACTTCTTCGACAACCCGACGATCGCCGGCGTGCTTCAGGTGATCCGCCGATGACGCGGCCCGCCACAGCCGATCCGGCCGTCCTCCCGGCGGAGGCGGTCGGTCCCGACGACGCCGATCTCTCGCTCATGCTGATGATCCGGGCGTTCGAGCTGAAGCTGCTCGACCTGTACGGCAGGGGCCTGCTCAACGGCACGACCCACACCTGTCTCGGGCAGGAGTACATCCCGGTCGCCATGGAGGCGCTGCTCGACCCGCGCGACCACGTGTTCAGCAACCATCGCGGGCACGGCCACTATCTGGCACGCTTCCGCGACCCCGCCGGACTGCTCGCCGAGATCATGGGCAGGGAGGGAGCGGTCTGCGCCGGGGTCGGCGGCAGCCAGCACATCCGCAGGGATCGCTTCCTGTCCACAGGCGTGCAGGGCGAGAGCCTGCCGGTCGCCGCGGGGGTCGCGCTGCACCTCAAGCGGGCCGAGCCCGGCCGCCTCGCCTGCGTCTACGTCGGGGACGGCACGTTCGGCGAGGGCGCGGTCTACGAGGCGTTCAACATCGCGTCGCTGTGGGCGCTGCCGCTGCTCGTCGTCGTCGAGAACAACGGCATCGCCCAGTCGACGCCCACGTCCCGGCACCTGGCGGGGAGCATCGCGGGCCGGGCGGCGGCGTTCGGCATCGACCACCGCCTGGTCGAGACCTCCGACGTCACCCAGATCCGCCGCACGCTCGGCCCCCTGGTGTCGCGTGTCCGCACCCGCTCCACGCCTCTCGTGGTCGAGTTCGTCACCCGGCGCCTCGGACCGCACAGCAAGGGCGACGACACCAGGCCGGCCCGAGCCGTACAGGCTCTGCACGAGCAGGACTGGTACGCGCGATGCGCGGCGGCGTGCCCCGGCCGTTTCCCGCGGCTCGACGCCGAGGCTCGCGCGCACGTCGACGCGGTCGCCGCGGACGTCATGGCGCGGCCCCCGTCACGGTGGGAGGGGGCGTGAGGGTCGCGGAGAACCTGAACGCGGCACTGGCCGCCCTGCTCGCCCGGGAGCCGAACCTCTACGTGCTGGGAGAGGACGTCGTCGATCCGTACGGCGGCGCCTTCAAGATCACTCGGGGACTGTCCACCGGCTTCCCCGACCGCGTCCTGTCGACCCCGATCAGTGAGAACGCCGTCACCGGCGTCGCCGCGGGTCTCGCGCTGTCGGGAGACCTGGCGATCGTCGAGATCATGTTCGGCGACTTCGCCGCGCTCGCCTTCGACCAGTTGCTCAACTTCGCGTCGAAGTCGGTCGCCATGTACGGCTCGCGCCTGCCGATGCGCATGGTCGTACGCTGCCCGGTCGGCGGCGGGCGCGGTTACGGCCCGACCCACAGCCAGAGCCCGCAGAAGCACTTCGTCGGCATCCCGAACCTGGCCCTCTACGAGCTGTCGCCGTTCCACGACAACCTGGCCGTGTTCGAGGAGATGTTCGCCCGGGCGGAGCCGTGCGTGTTCTTCGAGGACAAGGTCCTCTACACCCGCCGGATGGGCGACGTGGAGCCGCCGTTCTCGGCGGACGTCTTCGACGGCGTGGCCAGGGTGTCCCTCGACGGTCCCCCCGACTGCGTGATCATCGCCCCCGGCGGGGTGGCGCACCGGGCGCTGGCCGCGATGCGCTCGCTGCTGGTCGAGGAGGAGATCGCCTGCACGCTGCTGGTGCCGTCCAGGCTGTATCCGTTCGACCTGCCCGACGCCGTCGACGCGGACGTCCGCGCGGCGCGCCGGGTGTTCGTCGTCGAGGAGAGCACCGCCGGGGGGACGTGGGGCGCCGAGGTGGCCCACGTCGTCCATCGACGGCACTGGGGGCGCCTGGCCCTCCCCGTCACGTTGATCCACTCCCTCGGCGTGGTCATCCCCACCGCGGCCCACCTCGAGCGGGCGGCCCTCGTGAACGAGTCCACGATCCACAGCGCGATCAGGGAGGCCCTGCGTGGCTGAGCTCCGCGTGCCGAAGCTGAACAACAACGACACCGAATATCTCCTCGTCGAGTGGCTCGCCGCCGACGGCGCGCAGGTCGCCGCGGACGACGCGGTCGTGCTGGTGGAGACGTCCAAGGCCGCAGAGGAGCTCACCGCGGGCGCCTCCGGCGTCCTGCGCCACCGGCTGCGTCCCGGGGTCTGGTGCCGTCCGGACGACGTGATCGCCTCGATCGGCGGGACGGCGGAGCCTGCCGGCCTCGACGCGGCGTCCCCGGACATGCCGTCCCCGGACACGGCGTCACCGGTCACGCAGCCTCCCGGCCCCGAGCCGGCGCCGCTCATCACGGCCCCCGCGCAGGCGCTCATCGACGAGCTCGGCGTCGGCCTCGACCGGGTCAGGGCACTCGGCATCCCCGTCGTCCGGCGGGCCGACGTCGAACGCCTGGCCGCCACGCCTGCCGGCAGTGAGGCCTCCGCCGCCGAGCACCGGCTTTCGCGGGTGCAGCGGGCCGTGGCCAGGTCCGTCGAGTTGTCCCGTCAGACCATCCCCGCCGCGTACGCCGTCGTCCGCATGGATCTCGGCCCGGCGCTGGAGTACGCGCGGGCCACGACGAAAGAGATCCGCCGCCCGGTGGGGCTCGCGGAGGTGTTCGTCCAGGCCGTCGCGGGCCTGCACGAGCGGTTCCCGCTGTTCTTCGCGACCGTGGACGGCACTGCCACCAGGGCGCTGCTGTCCGAGGCTCCGAACATCGGCGTCACGGTCGACGTCGGCGAGGGGCTGTACGTCCCCGTCGTCCACGACGCGGCGAGCCGTACGACGAAGGACATCGCGACCACCCTGATGAAGCACCGGCTCGCCGCCGCCACGGGCGAGTTCAGGGAGAGCGACCTGTCCGGCGCCAACTTCGTCGTCACCCTGCACACCGAGCACGGGGTCGTGCTGGCGATCCCGTTCGTCTTCCCCGGCACCGTCTGCGCGCTCGCCGTCGCCGGGCCGCGCGACGGAACCCTCGCCGACATCGGGCTGGCCTACGACCATCGCCTGATCAACGGCAGGGACGCCGCCCTCTTCCTGAACGCGCTCAAAGCCACCGTCGAAGGGCTCACCTGATGTCCGCGGCCGACCTGACCGAGGCGAAGAAGGAACTGCTCAGACAGCGGCTGCGGCCACGGCAGGCCGGCCAGGCCGATCATGCCGGCCAGGCGGATCGGGCGATCCCGCGCCGCCCCGAGGGCACGGAGCCGCCGCTCGCCCCCGCCCAGGAACCGATCTGGTTCATGGAGCACTTCACCCCGGGCACCGCCACCTACACGATCGCGATGGCCGTACGGCTGCGCGGGCCGCTCGACGTGAGCCGCCTCAGGGAGGCGCTGGCAAGGCTGCCCGAGCGGCACGAGAGCCTGCGGCACCGGTTTCCGGCGACGGACGAGGGGCTGCCCGCCGTACACGTCGTGCTCCAGACGGACGTGCCGTTGCGCGAGGCGGCGGCCGCGACGGACGAGGAGGCCGTCGCCCTGATCGACGCCGAGAGCGCGGTGCCGCTCGACCTCGCGGAGGGGCCGCTGCTCAAGGCGCTGCTGGTGAAGACGGGAGGGGAGGAGCACGTCCTCGCGCTGCTCGTGCACCACATCGTCGCCGACGGCCGGTCGGCTCATCTGCTCATGCGCGACCTGCTGGCCCTTCATCGCGGAGAGGACCCGGCCCCGCCCGCCGTACGCTACGGCGACGTCGCGCTGTGGCAGCGCGGGCGGAGCTTCGACCGCGAACTGGCCTATTGGCAGCGAGAGCTGGCCGCGCTGCCGAGGGCGGACCTGCCCGTGGACCGGCCCCGGCCGCCACGCCAGTGCTTCGACGGCGCGTCGCACGTCCGCGAGCTCGACCCCGAGCTGGTCGACCGGCTCACCGAGCTGGGCGGACGGCACGGCGCGACCAGGTTCATGACGATGCTGGCCGCGTTCCAGCTGCTGATCGCGCGATATACGGGGCAGGACGACTTCGCGGTCGGCACCCCGGTGGCCGGGCGGACCCGGCCCGAGCTCGACGACGTGGTCGGCATGTTCGTCAACACGCTGGTGCTGCGCGCCCGGCTCGACGGCGACCCGAGCTTCGCCGAGTTGCTGGCGCGCACCAGGGACACGGTGGTCGAGGCGCTGGACCACCAGGAGCTGCCGTTCAGCCGGCTGGTCGACGCGCTCGGCGTGCCGCGCGATCCGAGCAGGCAGCCGCTGGTCGACACGTTGTTCTCGATGCACGACTTCGCCAACCGGAGCGACGACGGCGAGGTGTCGGACTTTCCCCTGCGGCCCGGCTCGGCCCGCCACGACCTGGAGCTCTACCTGGTGCCCACCCCGGGCGGCGGCCTGGCCTGCACGTTCACGTACAAGACCACGCTGTTCGACGCCGGCACGGTCGAGCGGATGGCCGGGCACCTGGAGGCCCTGGTGCGGGCGGCCGTCGCCGAGCCCGGCGTGCCGGTCAGCGGGCTGCCGCTGCCGCCGGGGGACGACGCCGGGCTGATCGCGTCCTGGAACGACACCGCCGCCGAATTCCCGGCCCACGCCACCCTGCACGGCCTGGTCGAGGAGCAGGTCGCACGTACGCCCGACGCGACCGCCGTGACGTTCCGGAGCGCGTCGGCGACCTACCGGGAGCTCGACGAGCGGGCGAACCGGCTGGCGCACCGGCTGATCGGTCTCGGTGTGGGCGCGGGCGCGCTGGTCGCGGTCTGCGCGGAACGCTCGATCGAACTCGTGGCCGCCCTGCTCGGCGTGCTCAAGACGGGCGCGGCGTACGTGCCGCTCGACCCCGACTATCCGGCCGACCGGCTCGCGTTCATGCTGTCGGACTCGGCCGCACCCGTGGTGCTGGCACAGCGGCATCTGACCGACCGGCTGGGCGACGCCACCACGGTCCTCCTGCTGGACGAGCCGGCGGAGGTGGCGGACGTGCCGGTGACCTCGCCCGGGGCCGCCGGAGAGCCCGGCACGGCCGCGTACATGATCTACACCTCCGGGTCGACGGGCAGGCCGAAGGGAGTGCCCAACAGCCACCGCGGCATCGTCAACCGGCTCGACTGGATGCAGAAGCGGTATGGCCTCACCTCCGGCGACGTGGTGCTGCAGAAGACCCCGGCCGGCTTCGACGTGTCGGTGTGGGAGTTCTTCTGGCCGCTGACGACCGGGGCCAGGCTGGTGCTGGCCGAGCCGGGAGGCCACCGCGACCCGGCCTACCTGCGTGATCTGATCAACGCCGAAGGCGTGACCACCACGCACTTCGTGCCGTCGATGCTGGCGGTGTTCCTCGCCGAGGAGGGCGCGGCCACCTGCACCTCCCTGCGCCGCGTCATCTGCAGCGGCGAGGAGCTCCCGGTCGACCTGGCCGCACGCTGCCTGCGGACGATCCCGGCGGAGCTGCACAACCTGTACGGCCCGACCGAGGCCGCCATCGACGTGTCCTCCTGGGAGTGCACCCTCGACCGGCTCTCTGGACGCGTACGCGTGCCGATCGGCTCGCCCATCCAGAACATCACGCTGCACGTCCTCGACCGGCATCGCCGGCCGGTGCCCGTCGGAATGCCCGGCGAGCTGCACATCGGCGGGGTCGGCGTCGCGCTCGGCTACCACGACCGGCCCGAGCTGACCGCCGAGCGGTTCTCCGGCGGCCTCTACAGAACCGGTGACGCGGCCCGCTGGCTGCCCGACGGGACCATCGACTTCCTCGGCCGCCTCGACAACCAGGTCAAGCTGCGCGGGCTGCGCATCGAGCTCGGCGAGATCGAGGCGGCGCTGCGCGAGAAGACGGGCGCCCGCGAGGCCGTCGTCGTCGTGCGGGCCGAGCGGCTCGTCGCCTACCTGGTCGGCGTCCCGGAGAAAGCCGCCCAGGCGGCCGCGATGCGGGCGGCCGTACGCGACGTCCTGCCGGACTACATGCTGCCGTCGCAGTTCGTCTTCCTGGAGGCCCTGCCGCTCACGCCGAACGGCAAGCTCGACCGTGCGGCGCTGCCCGCTCCGGCCGCCTCCGCCGGGGATACCGAGTATGCCGAGCCGGCGACCGGCACCGAGAAGGCGATCGCCGCCGTCTGGGCCGAGGTCCTGGACGCCGGACGGGTCGGCCTCGACGACGACTTCTTCGACCTCGGCGGCCACTCGCTGCTCGCCATCCAGATCGTCGCCAAGCTGCGCAAGGCGGGCATCGGGCAGATCGGCCTGGTCGACGTGTTCTCCCACCGGACCGTGCGTGAGCTGGCCGCCTTCGCCGAGCGGCCGGCCGCCGCGGGTCCCCGCCCCCTGCTCCAGCGCCTCACCCCGGCGGGGCGGACCGTCCGCCTCACCTACGTCTGCGTGCCGTACGGCTCGGGCAGCGCCGTCGTCTACCAGCCGCTCGCCGACGCGCTGCCCGGCGACCACGCGTTGTACGCCGTCGCCATCCCCGGCCACGACATCGGCCTGGACGAGGAGGCGATGGAGTTCGACGCCCTCGCGGCCCGCTGCGCCGAGGAGATCCTTTCGATCGAGGGGCCGATCGCGATCTACGGCCACTGCGGGGTGGGCGCGGCCCTCGCGGTCGAGCTGGCCCGGCGGGTCGAGGCGGCCGGCCGGGAGGTCGAGGCCCTCTACATCGGGGCGATCTTCCCGTTCGCCCGGCCGCGTGGAGTGCTGGGCAGGCTGTCGAGGCTCGTGGACGTCGATCGGCTGAGCCGCAGCCAGACCGACATCAACCGGCTCAAGGCCCGCGGGGTCGACCTGGACGAGCTCGACCCCGGCGTGGCCGACCGGATCATCCGTACGATGCGGCGGGATTCGAAGGCGGCCGAGAAGTTCTTCACCGAGTTGTTCGACTCCCCGGACCGGCAGCGGCTGAAGGCGCCGATCATCTCGGTGATCGGCGAGCGCGACCCGGCGACCGACTTCTACGAGGAGCGCTACCGGGAGTGGGCCTTCCTCTCCGACACCAACGCGCTCGTGGTGCTGGACGAGGGCGGTCACTACTTCCTGCGCTACCGGGCCGCCGAGCTGGCCGAGATCCTGCGGACCCACCGCTCGCTGGACCGGCCCGCCCCGCACGAGCCGGACGACACGTGGTGGGTCCACGGCGTGAGCACGCCGGGGACGCCAACCGCTGACCCGCGCGGAGCCGGACCGCGCAGTGCCGGACCGGCGGCCGAACCCGCCGTCAGGCCCGGCATGGCCCGGTTCCTCACCGTCGCCGCCGGCCAGCAGATCTCGATGATCGGATCGGCCCTGACCGGATGGGCGCTGCCGCTGACGATCCTCGTCGACTCCGGCTCGGTCGCGCAGTTCTCCATCCTGGCCGTGCTCAACCTGGCCGGGCTGCTGGTCTCGCCGCTGGCCGGGGCGATCGTCGACAGAGGCGACAGACGGCGGGTCATGCTGCTGGCCGACTTCGCCTGCGCGGGCATCCAGCTCGTGCTCGCCTGCCTGATCCTCTTCGGCGAGCTCCGGCTCTGGCAGATCTACCTGCTGATCGTCGCGCTGTCGATCGCGACGAACTTCCAGCGCCTGGCCTACACGTCCGCCGTTCCGCAGCTCGTGCCCAAGCGCTACCTCGGGCACGCGATGGGCGTGACCCAGATGGCCAACGGCGTCGCCCAGCTCGTCGTGCCGCTGATCGCCGCCGGGCTGCTCGCCTGGATCAGGCTGGGCGGGATCGTGATCATCGATGTGGTCAGTTACGTCTTCGCCATCGTCGCCGTGCTGGCGGTCCGGTTCCCGGACACGCTGCCGTGGCGGCCGCGCGAACCGCTGAGCACCGAGATCCGCAAGGGCTTCGCCTACACGTGGAACGAACGCGGCCTGCGGGCGATGCTGGTCTTCTTCGCGGTGCTGAACGTCTTCCTGTCCCCGCTCCTGCTGCTCGTCTCTCCGCTCGTCCTGTCCTTCGCCACGCTCACCGAGGTGAGCGTGATCTCCGTGGTGACCGGCCTCGGCGTGATGCTGGGCGGGCTGACGATGGCCGTCTGGGGCGGGCCGGCCAGATGGCGCTTCCGCGGGGTGCTCGTGTCGACGCTGGCCATCGCGGCCGGCAGCGTGGTCACCGGGCTCCGCCCCTCACTGATCGTGATCGGTGCGGGCGCGTTCTCGCTGACGTACTTCCTGACCCTGATGAACGCGATGTACTCGACCATCGTGCAGATCAAGGTGCCCTACCGGTATCACGGCCGGGTCTTCGCGCTGAACACGCTCGTGGCCTGGTCGACCCTGCCGATCGGGATGGGACTCGTCGCACCGCTGGGCGCCGCGTTGTTCGACCCCATGCTGGCCCCCGGCGGGGCGCTCGCCCCGACCGTCGGCGCGGTGATCGGCGTCGGGCCCGGACGCGGGATCGCGTTCCTCTACCTGGTGTGCGCGCTGGGCATGGCGGCCGTCGTGGCGGGTGCGCTGCGCGTACGGCGACTGGCCCGCTTCGACGCCGACATGCCCGACGCGCTGCCCGACGACCTCGTCGGCATGGAGACCATCGAGAGGCGCCGCGAGGCGAAGACGGCCGTGGCCGCGTAGCCGCCGCTCCTGACATCCGTCGAACGCTTTCCGCGACTGCGCCGACCTCCGGGCCGGCCCCGGCGTCCTGCGGATCGGCGACGGGCCCAGCCGAAGGGGGCTGGGCCCGGGTGGATCACCTGTGGCCGGGACAGGGGATCACGCGTAGGGGTTCTGCGCCACCAGGTGGGCCTTGAATCCCTCGCCGAAGGTGCTGGTCGGCGTGCCGTCGGCGTCGGTGATGAGGACGTTGCCCGAGCTGCCGCAGCCTCCCCAGGCGTTCCAGGTCCAGGCGAGGTAGCCGACACCGTTCGCGTCGGCCCAGTTCATGACCTTGTCGATGTAGTCGTGGGCGCAGGTGTTCTGGCCGATCTCACCGGCCACCACCGGCACCTGCGCGGCGACGGCGCCGATCGTGTTGTTCCAGCAGGTGGTGTCCACGCACCCGTTGAAGTTGTAGGAGTGCCAGGAGGCCATCAGGTTGCCGGTCGGGTCCTTCGGCTTGTAGTTCAGCCACTGGCTCAGGTCGTTGGTCCAGGTCAGACCGGCTGTCATGATGACGTTGGCGGCGCCGGTGGCACGGACCGCGTCGACCAGGGACTGCATGCCGGCGACCTGGTAGCCGATTCCGGTGCAGGTGCCGCCGTCACGCAGGCAGGTCCACGCCGCGGTGGCGTCCGTCCAGTTGTTGGCCGCGTCCGGATAGGGCTCGTTGAACAGGTCGAAGATGACGGCGTTGTTGCCCTTGAAGGTGTTCGCGACCTGGGTCCAGAACGTCGGCGCGTACTTCGCGTCGGGCATGGGCTTCTGGCAGGTCGCCGCCACATCCGAGCAGCCCGCGCCCGCACCCGTGTACTGGCCGTAGTTCCAGTGCATCTCGACGATCGGAGTGATCCCGTTGGTGATCAGCAGGTTCACGTAGTCCTTGACCGCCTGCTGGTAGGCCGCGCCGCTGGTCCCGCCCGAAGGCACGTCGGCGGTCCCCAGCCAGCACTCCTCGTTCAGCGGGATCCGCACCACATGGATGTTCCACGGCTTCATCGCGCTGACGGAGGCCTGGTCCGATGGGCCGTCCCACATGCCCCTGCCCTGGATGCAGGCGAACTCGCCACTGGAGCGGTTGACACCCAGCAACCGGTACGGCTTGCCGGCCGACGTCAGCAACCTGTTGCCTGAGACGTGCAACTGCGGGGCCGGCCCGCCGGGCTGGGGGCTGGGAGACGCGGATGGGCTCGGGGACGGGGAGGGGCTCGGTTTCGGAGACGGACTTGGGCTTGGGCTGGGACTCTGACTGGGGCTGGCGCTGGGGCTCGGGCTGGGGGACGCGCCGTTGCAGGCGACGCCGTTGACCTTGAACGCGGAGGGAACCGGGTTGCTCCCGCTCCACTTGCCGATGAAGCCGATCGACACCGAGCCGTCGGAGGGGACGTTGCCGTTCCAGCCCAGGCTCTTGGCGGTGACGTGCGCGCCGGACTGCGACCAGTCGGCGTTCCAGCCGTTGCTCACGCCCTGACCAGCCGAAGGAAAGTCGAACTCCAACGTCCAGCCGGTCAGCGGGCCGCCGAGGCTGGTGATCGCGATGTCACCCTGGAAGCCGCCCTGCCACTCGCTGACGACCTTGTACTGCACCGAGCACCCGCCGGGGGCGGCCACGGCGGGGACCGATATCGCGGACATGCCTGCCGCGGCCAGCACTCCTGCTGCGGCTGCCGCCAGTTTGACACGAAGTTGCATCGAAGCCTCCTTGCTGAGAATCGGACGGCCGTCGAGAGCAGCGCTGTGGATGAACGGTGGGGGACTTAAGGGCTTAAGTCAAGGTCGTCTCTCTGCGAAGGGGTGAGGCGGGCCGGACACGGAAGGCGACGGAAACGGTTCCCCGTCGTCACGTCGCGTGAAATGCCGATCCGGACGTGCGGGTCCGTCGGCGGGTGCCGAAGCGTCCGAGCCCAGAAGTACACGGTGCGCAGGTCCTCCATGACGTGCGGGCACAGAGAAAGTTTCAGCAGGTCCCCGGATGCCGGCCGCACGCCGGACGGTCGACGTATTCCTCGGCAGCCGTCATGGGGAGCTCGCCGACATGGCAACTTAAGCGCTTAAGAAGCATCGCTGCTCTTGGGAAAAGCGATCCGGTGCTGTTCCTCTTCCGGCAGCGGTAACAGAATGGTCGGGACGTGAGGGGGAATGCGGTGAAGCGGCCGACCATCGCCGAGATCGCGGCACGGGCCGGTGTCTCGATCGGCGCCGTGTCGTACGCGCTCAACGGACGGCCGGGGGTGTCCGCGGAAACCCGCAAACTCATCCTCGACATCGCCAACGAGATCGGCTGGCGGCCGAGCGCGGCGGCCAGGTCCCTGTCCGGGTCCCGGGCGCACAGCGTCGGCCTGATCATCGCCCGCCCGGCGGACACGCTCGGTGTCGAGCCGTTCTTCATGCGGTTCATCGCCGGGCTGGAACGCGAACTGTCCGGGCGGCGCACCGCTCTGCTTCTGCAGGTCGTCGAGGACCACCGCGCCGCGATCGACGCGATGCGGCTGTGCTGGGCGGAACGGCGCGTCGACGGCATGGTGATCACCGACCTGTGGACGGAGGACGCGCGGATCCCGGTGCTGGAGGAACTCCAGATCCCGGCCGTTCTGGTCGGCCGGCCCCGGCCGGACACCGAGCTGCCCGCCGTCTGGACCGACGACGCGGCAGCCGTGGTCTCGGCGGTCGACTACCTCGTGGCGCTCGGACACCGCCGCATCGCCCGCGTCGCGGGGTTGTCCGCACTTGAGCACACCCAAGTACGCATCGCGGCCTTCCGCCAGGCCGTGCTCGGTCACGGCCTCGGCGAACCACAGGTCATCGAGACCGACTACACCTGGGAGGAAGGCATGCGGGCCACGCGGACGCTGCTGTCCCGGCGCGACCGCCCGACCGCGATCACGTTCGACAACGACGTGATGGCCACCGCCGCGCTCAACGTGGCACAGGAGATGGGCGTCGCCGTGCCGGACGAGCTGTCGATCGTGGCCGGTGACGACTCGCAGCTGTGCGTGATGGTACGACCGGCGCTGACGGCGCTCTCTTGGGACATCCAGGCGTACGGCGTGCAGACCGCACGGGTGCTGGCGGACACGATCGACGGCCGTTCCCCCGGCTCGCGACAGGTCGACACGGCGAGTCTGGTCGTACGGTCGAGCACCACCTCACCGCCGGCCTGACCGACCGTCACCGCGCAGAACGGCAGGAGCTTCGCGCGGTCCCTTACCGGCGGGAGCCTGCGGTCACGTCGTTGACCGGGCAACGGGCCGGTTGCCCGGTCAGGACCCGTACGGCCTCCTCGGCGGCGATGCGCCGCACGGTCGTGATGGCCTCCTCGGAGTAGTAGGCGGCGTGAGGCGTGACGATCACGTTGGGAAGCGTCAGGAGAGGATTGCGGGGGCGCCAGTCGCGTTGTTTCGCGGGCTCCTCCTCGAGGTCGTCCAGTGCCGCGCCGGCGATCCACCCTTCGGTGAGTGCCTGGTAGATCGCGGAGTCTTCCACGATGGGCCCTCGCGCGGTGTTGATGAGGATGGCGGTCGGCTTCATCCTGCGGAGGGTCGCACGGTCGAACATGTGGTGTGTCCGCGGGGTGAGCGGCGCCTGGATCACCAGGTAGTCGGCGCCTTCCACGAGGTCGTCGAAGGACACCGGCCGCACCTGGCGCGATCGGATCTCGGACTCGTCGAGGAACGGGTCGTGCGCCCAGACCTCGACGCCGAACGCTCTCGCGCGTTCGGCGATGAGCTGTGCGATGGCGCCGAAGGACAGCAGGCCGAACACGCGTCCCTTCAGCCGCCAGATCGGCTCCCCACTCTGCCAGCGCCACTCGCCCTGCCGGGTCGCCCGGTCGTATTGGCAGATCTTGCGGACACCGGCGAGCCAGAGCGCGACGGCGTGATCGGCGACCTCGTCGGCGCACCAGTCGTTCGGCGCGTTCGTGACCTGGATGCCCCGCCGGGTCGCGGCGGCGACGTCGACGATGTCCACGCCGGTGCCGTAGCGAGCGATCACCCGGCACCGGGTGAACGCGTCGATGGCGCGTGCGCCGACCCGCGCGTACTGGGTCAGGACCCCGTCGGCGTCCCGGCCTGTCTCGATCACCTCGTCCTCGCTCTTGCACTGTGCGGCGAGGAGCCGGAATCCGGCGCCCTCGACGATCGCGCGCTCGATGTCCACATCGCCGAAGTCGAAGTCGGCGATCAGGACGGTGCCGCGGGGGTCAGTGCGAGTCACGGGGGATCCCCTTGGTGTGTACGAGATCCTGGTACGACACGGCGAGCTCCAGGCAGCCTCCGCCGTCCAACTGCCCGACCGTGGCCCGGTAGATCTCCTGCCACGGTGTCTGGTGTCGCAGTGCCGGCGGCGTGTGGTGAGCCCACCGTGCGGCGATCTCCTCGTCCGACAGGAGGACGTCGACGCGTGCCCTGTCCATGTCGATACGGATCCGGTCGCCGGTGCGCAGGATGGCGAGGTTGCCGCCGGCCGCGGCCTCGGGGCTGGCGTTGAGGATGGAGGGGGCGTCCGAGGTGCCGCTCTGCCGGCCGTCGCCGAGCGTGGGCAGGGCGGTGACGCCCTGCCGGATCAGCGCGGCGGGCACCTCCATGTTCACGACCTCGGCCGATCCCGGGTAGCCGATGGGCCCGGTGTAGCGGATGACGAGGATGCAGTCCTCGTCTATGCCAAGCTCGGGATCCTCGATGCGGGCGTGGTAGTCCTCGGGCCCGTCGAAGACGACGGCGCGAAGGTCGAACACCTGCGGGTCGTCCGGGTGCGGCAGGTGGCGGGCCCGGAAACTGTCGCTGATGACCGAGATCTTCATGACCGCGGAGTCGAACAGGTTCCCGGTCATGACGAGGAGACCTCCCCGCGCGGCGACAGGATCGTCGAAGGGACGGATGACCGCCGGGTCGGCGGCGGGGACATCCTCCAGGTTCTCGCCCACGGTGCGACCGGAGACCGTCATCGCGTCGCCGTGCAGGCGTCCCGCTGCCAGCAACGACCGCATGACCGCCGGGACGCCGCCGGCGAGGTGAAAGTCCTCGCCGAGAAACTCACCGGCGGGGGCGACGTTCGCGAGCACCGGGATGTCGGCTCCGACTCGTTGCCAATCCTGGTTGGACAGCGCCACCCCCACGTGACGCGCGATGGCGTTGACGTGGATGGGCACGTTGGTCGAGGCGGCGATGGCCGACGCGACGACGATCGCGTTCTCGAAGGCCTGCCGCGTCATGATCGTGCGCGGAGCGAGGTCCTCGTGCACCAGGGCCACCGCTCGCAGGCCCGTTCGATAGGCCATCTGCGCCCGCTCCCGATAGGGGGCCGGGATCGCCGCGCACCCGGGCAGGGACATGCCCAGCGCCTCGGCCAGACTGTTCATCGACAGCGCGGTGCCCATCGTGTTGCAGTGCCCGACGCTGGGTGCGGACGCGGCCACGCGGGCCATGAATTCGTCGTAGTCGATCTGCCCGCTGACGAGCAGCCGCCTCGACTGCCAGATCACCAGCCCCGAGCCCGACGAGCCTGTCCTTTTGCCCTCGTAGTAGCCGTTGAGCATCGGCCCGCCCGAGAGCACTATCGCCGGGATGTTCACGGTCGCCGCCGCGGTCAGGCACGCGGGCGTGGTCTTGTCGCAGCCTGTCGTCAGGACAACTCCATCGAGTGGATACCCGTAGAGCACCTCGACCAGTCCGAGGTAGGCGAGGTTGCGGTCCAGCGCCGCGGTGGGTCGCTTGCCCGTCTCCTGGAGCGGATGGACGGGGAACTCGAACGGGATGCCCCCGCCGTCGCGGATTCCGGCCTTGACCCGTTCGGCGAGGGCAAGGTGGTGCCGATTACAGGGCACCAGGTCGCTGCCCGTCTGGGCGATGCCGATGATCGGGCGGCCCGACTGAAGTTCATCGGGAGTGAGGCCGTAGTTGAGGAAACGCTCGAGATACAGAGCCGTCATCTGCGGGTTGCCCTTGTTGTCCCACCACGCCTGGCTGCGTAGGGCTCCTGCGGTGCGCTTCGCCGGTGGCATCCCCATCTGCCGCCCCTCGAAAGACGTCCTCTACGGCACCATCTGGTCATCTACCCGGCGCTCGTCCACGAGAAGCGCTCCGACGTGCGGAAATACGGCAAAGGTGGACACTTCCCGCCTTCTGAAGTGATGGCCGGCTCACAGCGCGTCCTCCCGCACCGAGACCGGCCCGCCCGATCCGGCCGGGTACTCCCGGAGCGGAACGAGATCCTCTGACCAGGCCGACAGCACCGGCGTCAGGACCCGCCAGGACTCCTCCGCCTCGTCGCCCCGGATGGACAGGGCGGCGTTCCCGCTCAGCACGTCCAGCAGCACCTGGCTGTAGGCGGGCAGGTCCGGTGGCTCCGTCCGGGCGGTCAGCGTGAGCGGGACGAGGGTCCGGGTGTGGGAACCGATGCCCGTCAGATCCAGGGTCAGATCTTCCGGGTCGAGCCCGAATCGGAGCACGTTGGGCAGGACCTCCCCGCTGAGGCCCAAGGGCAGGTGGGGCACGTGCCGGAACCGCACCGCGATCTCCTTGCGGTCGTCTCCGAGTGCCTTGCCGCTGCGAAGCCTGAAGGTCGTTCCCGACCAGCGCCAGCCGTCCAGTTCCAGCTCCACCTCGGCGAAGGTCTCGGTGCGGTGCCCCGGGTCCACGCCTTCCTCGTCGACGTAGGCGGGAACCTCGCGGTCGCCGACCCGGCCGGCCGTATAGCGTGCGCGGTGGGTGCGGCGGAGGATGTCCTCGCCGGTCGGGGGCCGCACCGAGCGCAGCACGTCGACCTTCCGGTCACGCAGATCACGCTCGCCGAGGCTGATCGGTGGTTCCATGGCCACCAGGCACAGCAACTGCAGCAGGTGGTTCTGCACCATGTCCTTGAGCGCGCCGACCCCGTCGTAGTAGCCCGCCCTGCCTTCCAGCGTGAGGCGCTCGTCCCAGACGATCTCCACCTCGGCGACGTGGGAGCTGTTCCAGATGGGTTCCAGCACACGGTTGGCCAGCCGGCTGCCGAGCACGTTCTGGACGGTCGTCATGGCCAGGAAGTGGTCGACCCGGAACACCGCCTGCTCCGGCACGAGGTCGTCCAGCAGCCGGTTCAGCCGCACCGCGCTGTCCAGATCTTCGCCGAACGGCTTCTCCAGGGCTATCCGGCTGCCCGCAGGCAGGCCCACGTCATGCAGCGCGGTGACCACGATGGGGAAGACGGCCGGGGGCAGGGCGAGATAGACGGCGACCGGCCCGTCGCCCGCGACGACCGACGCGACGTCGGCGGGGTCGGTGACATCGGCCCGTTGATAACGGGCCGAGGCCACGACCGCCTTCCTCGCGTCGGCCGGCCAGGATTCCCCGTGCCGGTCGAGTTGGGCGGCCGCCCAGTGCCGGAACTGCTCGCCGTGCCAGTCCTGGCGTCCGACGCAGGTCAGCCGGAACCGGTCGCCGAGGTGTCCCGCCGCCCGCAGCGCGGCCAGCGCCGGCAACAGGTAGCGCGCGCTCAGGTCACCCGTGGCGCCGAAGACGGCGAGGCGATCGATCATGCCGCACCCGCTCTCGCCTGCGCGAGTTTCACGCCGCTGGTGATGATCCCGATGTGGCTGAACGCCTGCGGAAAGTTGCCCATGAACTCGCCCGTGGAAGGGTCGATCTGCTCGGAGAGCAGCCCGAGCGGGCTCGCCCGCGCGCACAGCGACGCATACAGCTCCTCGGCTTCTTCCCTCCTGCCCTGGCCGGTCAGGTTGTCGACGAGCCAGAAGCTGCACAGCACGAAGGCGCCCTCGTCGCCGGCTATCCCGTCGGGTGACTGATCATGCAGGTAGCGGTACAGCAGGCCGCCGCCGGCCGCCAGGCGCTTCTCGACGGCCGTGGTGGTGGCGACCATCCGCGGGTGATCGGCCGGGACGACGTGCCGCAGAGGAAGCGCGAGCAGGCTGGCGTCCAGGCTGCCGCCGCCATGGAGATGCTCGCTCAGGCTCTGCGCGTCGTGGTCCCAGGACTGGTCGAGGATGATCTGGCGCACCTTGCGGGCCAGCGTCCGCCACTCCGCGATCGGCCCGGGCAGGCCGAGCCGCTCACCGATCGTCGCGGCCCGGTCGAGGGCCACCTGGCACATTCCCGCGGAGTAGGTGAACGCCCTGCCTTCGCCGCGCACCTCCCAGATGCCCTGATCCGGTTGCCGCCACGCCTTGCCCGCCGCGTCGGCCAGCCCGGCCAGGTCGGCCCACAGCGCGGGCTGAACCTCACCACCGGAGCGCATCCACTGGTAGGCGCAGTCCAGTATCTCGCCGTAGATGTCGTGCTGGCGCTGGTCGGCGGCGCCGTTGCCCCATCGCACGGGGGCGGAGCGCCGGTAACCTTCCAGCTCGGGGTCCTCGACCTCGTCGGGCACCGGTCTGCCGCCGAGCTCGTACATGATGCGCGGCCGCCGGCTCTGCTCGAAGGCGTCGAGAACCCAGCCGAGGAAGGCGTCGGCCTCGTTGCAGAAGCCGATGCGGCGCATGGCGAACACGGCGAAGGCCGCGTCGCGGATCCAGGTGTAGCGGTAATCCCAGTTACGAACCCCGCCGACGGGCGCGGGCAACGAGGACGTGGGCGCCGCGACCAGCGAGCCGTTGACCCAGTCGTCGCACAGTTTCAGCGTGATCGCGGCGCGCCGGACCAACGGTTCCTCGGGACCGCGGTAGCTGAACTGCGTCATCCAGCGGCGCCACGCGTCGGCGGTTTCCCGCAGCATCGCCTCGGCGTCGAACCGGTGGTGGCGGTGGAAACGCCCCCAGGACAGCACCAGATCAAGGCGATCACCCTGCTCCAGGTCATGCGTGCTGCACAGGCCGGTCAGGGGACGATTGGAGCGTAGGTGCAGCCGCAGGTCCGGCCGCCGGGACACCCGTACTTCCAGGCCGCTGAACAGGGCCCGGGCCTGCCCGCCGCCGCGCGGCCTCAGCTCCACCCGCAGGCGGACGTTCCCGGCCAGGACGACGGCCGAACGGACGAGCTCCGCCCGGTCGACGGGAGCGTCGTCGGTGAGATCGGCGCCTGAGCGCAGGACCAGCGCATCGGTGACCCGGACCAGGCCGGTGGCGCTCCGTGACTCGGTCACCAGCACCCCGGTGTCAGGCTCATAGCGCTGCCGGGCCTCCACCAGGTCTTCCGGCGCGACGGTGAAGTCCCCGCCTCGCGCGTGGTCGAGCAAGCCGCAGAACAGCGGCTCGGAGTCGAAGCGGGGAAGGCACATCCACGAGATGGAACCGTTCAGACCGACCAGCGCCGCGGTCGATCCGTCCCCGATCAGGCCGAGATCTTCCAGCGGCGGATAACCGTCACGCATGCGAACCGGCCGGAATGATGGATCGAGATCAAGCATGTTGCCTCGTCCTTCGCCGGATGATTGATGTCGCGTGCCCGGGGGTGCTCACGTGCCCTCGGGGGAGGGCGCCCGGATGGGTACGGCCCCGGCCATGAGCTCGTCGATCCGCGCGAGGTCCTTCTCGTCCAGACGGACGTCCAGGGCGCTGACGGTCTCGGCGAGATGCGCGGGGCGGCGGGAGCCGACGATGGCGACATGGACCGCGGGGTGGGCCAGCACCCACGCCACGGCGATCTGCCCGACCGTGGCGCCCCGCTCCTCGGCGAAGCGGCGGAGTTCGCCGACCGCCTCCAGGTTGCGGCGGAAGGTGCCGCCGGTGAAGTCGGGACTGGCCGACCGCCAGTCGTTCGCAGGGAAGGTGGTCTTCTCGTCGAACCCGCCTCCCAGAAGCCCGTGCGCGAGGGGCCCGTACGCGAGCACGCCCATATCGTGCTCGGCGGCATAGGGGAGTACGTCGGCCTCGATGTCCCGATGGAACAGGTGGTAGGGCGGTTGCAGCACCTCGACCTGCCGTTCGGCCGAGAACGCGCGCATCTGCTCGGTGTCGAAGTTGGAGACGCCGACATGGTGGACGAGCCCCTCGTCGACCATGTCCCACAGGGCCGCCGCCGTCTCCTGCGGCGGGGTCCTCGGGTCAGGCCAGTGGACCTGATAAATGTCGATGTGGTCGACTCCCAGCGCGGTCAGGCTCTCCTCCACGCCCCGGCGCAGCCACGCCGGGCTGGAGTCACGCACCAGCTTCTCGCCGTCCATGCGCAGCCCGCCTTTGGTGGCGATCACCACCTGATCCGTTTCGCCTTCCAGCGCCCTGCCGAGCAGTCGCTCCGCGGCGCCGAAGCCGTATCCCTGCGCGGTGTCGAAGATGTTGATGCCCAGTTCGCGCGCGTGGTGGATGCTGTCGATCGCCGATCGCTCCTCGATCTCGCCCCACTCCCCGCCGAACTGCCAGGTGCCGTAAGCGATGGGAGTGACCTGGAGTCGTGTGCGGCCAAGCTTTACCGTCTCCATCTGCCGCCCCTTGGAAGACGTCCCCTGGAGGTC
The DNA here is from genome assembly GCF_006874435.1 of Microbispora sp. KK1-11. Taxonomy (NCBI): domain Bacteria; kingdom Bacillati; phylum Actinomycetota; class Actinomycetes; order Streptosporangiales; family Streptosporangiaceae; genus Microbispora; species Microbispora sp. KK1-11. The sequence goes on from NZ_VIRJ01000019.1 coordinate 145,348, forward strand.
ACAGGGCCACCTACCCGGCGCTCATTCACGGAATCCGCCCTTACATGCGGAAATACGGCAAAGCCGATGCCTCCCCCGTGCGCGGCGAGCGGCTGTTGACGGGCCAGCGCCGGACCGCCGTGGTTTCTCCGAGTTCCCCGGGTCCGGTGATGAGTGGCACCTTTGATGGATCGTTCCATCGTTGGCTCGCTCCTGACGCGCCGGTCCGCACGAATGGCCGTACGTCCCTGCGGATCGACTGCGAGGGTCCGGCGTATTCGGCCGAGAGGCGTTAAAACGCCTGCTCAGGCCGCGTATCGGCAGTACGTGCGGCGCATTTGGGCAAGCGCCGGTGCCCGCTTCTTGGCCACTGATACGCTTTACGCCTTTCGGTAACTCTGAGCATTTACGGGGCAAGAGTGACGACGGGGCCTGGTTATCACCAGCAGTATCCGCCTCAGCCACCGCCGCAGTGGCAGTCTGCACCTCCCCCTCCACCTCCGCCTTCACCGCAGTGGCAGTACGGCCCTCCACCACAGCAGTGGCAGCCTCCGCCTCCGCCTCCCCCTCCTGCGCCCGGACGCAGGACCGGGCTGTGGGTGACGCTCGGCATCGTGTCCCTCGTCCTCGTCGTCGCGGTGGGTGCGGGGGTGGGCCTCGTCCTGCGGGGCGGCGGCTCCGGCGACGACTCCACGGGCGACGCCGCCACCGACTCGAACACGGTCGTCGTGAAGGACGACGAGATCACCAAGCTGGTCCAGTCGCACAGCAAGGCGCTGGCCTCTGGTGACGCCAAGGCGTTCACCTCGATCTTCGACCAGAAGAACGCCGCTCTGGTCCGCGACCAGGCGAGAGTCTTCGCCAACCTGCGCAAGATGCCGCTGGCGGAGAAGTCCTACCAGGTGTTGCGCCGCCAGGGCCGGGCTCAGGACAGTTTCGGGCGGGGCGTGAAGTTCACGCAGGACGTCGCGTTCGTCCACCGGTTCGCCGGCATCGACCTGCGTCCGGTGTCCGAGTGGTACCGCTGGACCATCGAGAAGGCGTCGCCGAAAGCGCCCCTTGTCGTGACCAAGGTGCAGGGCGCGCCGCCGACGATCAGCGGCGAGGCGTCGAAGACGATGTACTTCCCCGGGCCGTGGGACATCTGGCCGGACATCGTGGTGGCGAAGGCGGGCGACAGCCTCGTCCTCGCCAGGCCGCAGGACGCCGCCCTGGCCCGGCGCGTCGCGCCCACCGTCTCGGCCGCCACCGCGAGCGATCTCGCCTTCTGGGAGAAGAACGGCGATCCGGATGCGGCGGTGCCGACCGGGTTCGTGGTGGCGCTGGTCGAGGGGAAGGCACAGCTCGGCAAGCTGTTCCGTACGGCCAAGGCGAACGAGGCCGGCGTTTCTATCCCCATGCCGAGCTGGGGGATCGCGAACGACACCGTGAAGATCGGCGGCACTCGCGTCGTCATGGACACGACGACCGAGTTCTTCAGGAACGAGCAGGGGATCACGGAGATCTCCGAGCACGAGCTCGCGCACTCGCTCGTCGCCGGGCTCGACAGTGCACAGTTCGCTCTGTTCGGCCGGGCGAACTGGATCACCGAGGGCTTCGCCGAGTACGTCGCCGGCCGTAACCGGCCGATCAACGCGAACCGGCGTTTCAGCGAGGGCCGCGCCTACGTGGCAGGGCAGCTCGCCATGCCGTTCGACGGAAAGCTGCCGACCAACGCCCTCTGGGACTTCAAGCAGATGACCAGCGTCAACTACCTCATGGGGCATCTGGCCATGCGGTTCGCCGCCCAGAAGTACGGCGAACGGAAGCTGGTCGAGGGCGTGGTGGCGGCTTACCGGGCGCCGGGCGACGACAGCGAAGCCGCTCTGTTCCAGGCGCTCGGCGTGACGAAGGCGGACTTCGAGCGGCAGTGGGCGGGCTACGTCCGCGCCCAGCTCGCGTGATCGGGGGACAGGCATGACGGATCAGCACACCGGGAACCCGTACGGCGGGTCCACTCCGCCCACTCCGCCCTCGCCGTACCCCTACGGTCCGGGCCGATCGCCCTACGGCGGACAGGAACAGCCATACCTCGGCCAGGGACAACCCGGCGACGCCGGGAACTGGAGCCACCCGGCCGCTCCCGCTCAGCCCGCACCCGGTCAGCCGGCCTATGGTCAGCCCGCACCCGGTCAGCCGGCCTATGGTCAGCCCGCACCCGCTCAGCCGGCCTATGGTCAGCCCGCACCCGCTCAGCCAGCCTATGGCCAGGCAGCCCCCGGTCAGCAGGCCTATGGCCAGGCAGCGCCCGGTCAGCCGGCGTACGGGCAGCCGGGTGGTCAGGGGCAGTGGGGTGACGCGTCACAGGGGCTGGGCGGGCCGGGTCCGCAGGCGCCGGCCCCTCCGGCGTACGGCCCGCCCGGCCAGAGCTCGCCCTGGGGCCCGGGCGCCCCGGGCGCGCCTGCTCCGTACGGCCGGCCGGGTCAGGGCCAGCAGGCGCCGGGTCAGGGCGGACCGGGTCAGGGCGGACCGGGTCAGGGCGGACCGGGTCAGGGATATCCGGGCTCGCCCTACCCGCAGCCCTGGGGGCAGCCGCAGCCGGGCCAGACGGCTCCGGCCCCCGCGTCACCTGGGCAGGGGCAGACACCCTGGTATCCGGGCCAGCAGGGCTACGCCGGCCAGCAGGGCTACGCCGGTCAGCAGGGGGGCTACCCCGGCCAGGGCTATGGCGCTCCGGGACAGCCCGTCCAGGGGCATCCGCCGCAGCCGCAGGCACCTGGCGGCAAGGGCAGGACGGCGCTGTTCGTCGTGCTCGGGCTGGTGGTGCTGCTGGCGGTGGGCGCGGGGACCGCCTGGTTCGTCGCAGGTGGCGGTTCCGGCACCGAATCCGGCGGGGGCGCGGGGGAATGGTCCGTCCCGCTCGCGAGCGCCGACAGCATGGACTTCAGCCAGGGGCTCGCGTTCGCGGGCTGGCTGACCGACAAGACGGTGATCCGGGTGCAGCGCGACGGCGTGCTCGCCTACGACCTGACCTCGGGCAAGCGCGCCTGGGGCGCCCCCTCGCCCGGCGACCAGCTCTGCGGCGCCACCGCCGACCTGACGGACGGCAAGGGCGCCGTGGCGTACGGCAGCGACCAGCTGTGCGACCACCTGGCCGGCGTCGACGCGACGACAGGAAAGATCACCTGGAAGATCAAGATTCCGGCGGAGAAGTCCCGGCTGGCCAACTCGCTCACGGTGCCCCGGATCATGGACGCGGGCGACGTCGCCGTGGTGTACGCGAACGATATCCTGTCCGGCTACCGCCTGTCGGACGGCGCGAAGCAGTGGACGGCCCGGTTGGCCGAGGGCTGCCACATCAAGGACGTGAACACGGCGGCCACCCGGGTGGCCCTGCTCCTCGACTGCAGCTTCGAGGGCTCGGGCAACTTCGTGCAGGCGCTCGACCCGAAGAGCGGCAAGGCCGTATGGCGCTACAAGATGGGCGATCTCAGCCTGATGAGCCTGGTGCTGTCGGCCGACCCCCTGGTCGTCCGGCAGGAGGAGGGCGACAAGAGCACCTTCCTCGTTCTCGACGACCGAGGTGGAAAGCTCAGCGAGTTCACGACCGGCAAGGTGGACATGCTCGCCATGAACACGGTCGCGTTCGTGGACGGGATGTTCGAGCAGCGCCGCTACGCCGTGCACGGCGACCGTCTCTACCTCACGACCTTCCCCGAGAACGTGCCGGGCAAGGCGCGATCGAGCGACAAGGCGCTCGCCTTCGACCTCAAGACCGGCAAGCAGGTGTGGGAGTCGTCCGGCACCCGGCCCACGATGCTGAATCTCGTCCGCGCCGACGACCACGGCCTGCTCGCCCTGGAGGTCGGCGACTGGCGCGACCTGTCTCCCCGGCTCGTCCGCCTGGACGCGGCGACCGGTAAGGCGGCGGAGGTGGCGGAGCTGCCGCAGAAGTACGGCACCGAGGGGGACGACGCGCGGGTCTTCGAGCGGAACGGCGCCGTCGTCATCGTGCCGTGGACCTCGGTCGCCGTGAAGCACGCGGTCGTCTACGTCCACACCAAGGAGAGCTGACGGGCCGGGCCCGCATGGCGGCGGCCGAGAACGCGCATGCCGAAGTGATCACGGCAGGGCACTCCGGTGCGCGACGAGGTCCCGTCCGACGGACGGGACCTCGCAGGCTCCTTCAGGTCACGGGCTGGTGCAGGTGGCCGCCGGGGTGGCCGATGATCCTCCGCCGACGAAGCCGAAGGTCGTGCTCCCGTTGGCCGCGAGCGAGCCGTTCCACGACTCGTTGCGCACCGTCACGGCGGAGCCGGAGCCCGAGCGCACGCCTCCCCATATCTGGGTGATGGTCTGCGAACCGGGCCAGGTCCAGTTCACGGTCCAGCCGTTGATCGCCGCGTTGCCCGCGCGCACCGTGACCTCACCCTGGAAGCCGTCGGGCCAGGAGTTGACCACCCGGAACGTCGCCGAGCACGCGCCGGACACTCCGCCGGACGGTGAGGGGCTCGGGCTCGGCGAGCGACTCGGGCCGACGCTGGGCGACGGGCTCGGCGAGGGGCTGGGGCTGGGCGAGCGGCTCGGGCTCGTGCTGGGCGATGGGCTGGGGCTGGGCGAGGTGACCGCACCGCCCCACCCCGCCGTCGAGTCCAGCCAGGCCGCGCGGCGCAGCGTCCAGTCGCGCAGGTACTGCACCTGACCCTGCCAGGTGGACGCGGTCGGCGTGTTGAAGAAGCCGATGGTGCGCGTCGTGAGGTTCGGCCAGCGCTGGAAGTTCCGCTGCGCGGCGTTGGTCAGCGGCTGGGCGAGAGCGTCGATCCTGCTCTGCAGCGCGGCGTCGGACAGCACGCCGCGGCGCAGCGTCTGCCAGCGCGCCTTGACCTGGTCGACGAAGGCCGGATCCCGCATGAGCTGGGTGAACCAGTCGTTGGCGAGCGGCTGCCGGGTCTGCTGATACTGCCAGCCAGCGGTCTGGTCGTTCTGGAAGAACCCGCCCACGCCGAACGTGAGGTCGTAGTCCCACAGCGGGCCGGCGAAGATCTTCGTGTCCCGGTCCTTGTAGAAGTAGGCGCTGCGGTAGTTGGCGTCCATGTTCCGGCTCAGCTCGTAGACGATCAACTGATCGATGAACGAACCCACGTCGATGTACGCCCGATAGCCGGTGTCCGGGTCGGCGAAGTTCTGCGAGTGCAGCACGTTGTGGAATTCCTGGATGTAGCCCCGCAGCCAGTCCTTCTGCTGCGGCTGCAGCGGCGAGGGGTCGACCACTTCGAGGTAGGTCCAGCAGGTGGCCGACGACCCGCTGCACGGCAGCGTCGGCTCCTCCGCGGCCATCCACTCGAACTTCCAGATGTACCCGCCCGTGAGCTTCGGCAGGGTCGTGTCGTCCTCGTCCAGCTTCTTGAGGTCGAGGCGATTCTTCGAGTTCTTGATCGTCTCGGCCAGCATGTAGACGCCCATGTAGTCGTCGGCGCCCACCGGACCGGCGTCGGTGTTGAGGTAGAGCTCCACGAACCGATACCGGGGAACCTTCAGCCCCATCTCCTTGCCGAGATCGTAGACCAGGGCCTCGCGGATCAGCGACTTGTCCGGGAACGGCCCGCGCAGCACCCAGTCGGAGTCGGCCGGCATCCCCAGCACCGGGTAGTCGGCGTCGTCGTCGTCGTTGTCCCGGAACTCGAGGCGATACGGCGCCTTCTCGAACGAGGCCGACGACTGCCCCCGCAGGTGGAATCCGGAGCGGGTGGCGACCGCCGGAGCCGCGGCCAGCGACGTCGCCGCACCGCTGCCCGGCTCGAAGATCATGGTGGCGGCGTCGAGGTAGTCCCGGCCGGGCTTGCCCTTGCCGTACGAGTCGATCAGGACCAGCGGCAGATCGTGGGCCGTGGTGGTGGCGCGGGCGACGTACATGGCCGTTCCGGGCTTTCCGGACGCCGTGCCGTCGGCGAAGGCCTGTGCGCGCAGCTGGGTGGTGCGGGTGAACTGCAGCGGCTGGCCACCGTAGAGCGCCGACTGCGCGGTGGGCGGTGTTCCGTCGGTGGTGTAGCGGATCTGCGCGCCGCCGACCGCGGTGCTCAGCGACACCGACACCTGCCCCTGGAAGGTGCCGCTCGGCACCGAGAAGGCGATGTCGCCGGTCAGGTCGTCGGCCGCCGCTGCCGCCGCTGCGGTGGTGCTCGTCGCGCGGCCGGCCGACGCGGTGCCGGAAGCCGATCCGGCGCCCGCCGATGACGGGTACGCGTTGAGGGGCCCGGCGAGGAACGCGGTGAGGAGCCCGGTGAAGAGCATGGCGGCGACCGCGGTCCTCCTGACGCGGCGGGCCGCCGTGCCGCCGGTGCTGCGGAGCGTCAGACGCACGATGCCTCCTGTTCGGGGCGGTGGGAGATGTCCGGCGCCGGGTCGGGCGACGCGGTGCCGCGGAAGTGGCGGCGCAGCGTCCGCCGCCACGGCGCGTCGGGCAGGTCGGGGCGGAGCGCGGCCAGACCGGTGGCGTACTTGGAGATGCGGGCGGGTCTGATCCCGGCCCGCCACAGCATGCGGTCGACCGGCGTGGCCGCCGAGGCGCTCTTGGTCTCGACCACGGCGAGACCGGGGAGCCGCAGCGCGGCGTCGCCGTGCCGCCAGGCGAGTGCGGTGTCGACGGTGACCCGGCTGGCGGTCTCCGGCAGCAGCAGGGTGGCGCGGTGGTATTCGGTCACCAGGACCGGGCCGAGGGAGCTCCTGGCGGCGGGACCGATCGACTCGCGGTCGAGCGCCTCGTCGACGAACTCGCGCCCGGGGTCCACCGTGCCGCAGTCTCGCGGGTCGTAGGGCAGCCGGTGTTTGGTGATGCTGCCCCGCGCGCCGCTGATCTTGACCTCCAGCCAGCATTGGGCGGAGTCGAGATAGGTGCGGGTGCGCACCTTGAAACGCCGGCGCCTGCGATAGGCCGCGCGGTGGTAGCCGGCCAGCTCAGGGGTGTCGAAGTACACCGACTGGTAGCGGAAGGCGCGCTCGCCGTCGATGTCCAGCACCTGGGCGTACGGCATGAGCCGTTCCAGCAGACGGGGCAGGGCCTCCGCCGCGACCAGGTACTTGCGGTCCACCCTGGTCTGCAGCGCGGCCCGGCCGACCAGCTCGTCGAGCCCGACGGGGGCCAGCCGCGCCAGGGCGGTCCCGATGGGCATCGTGGTCATCGGCGCGCTCCGGCGGGTGCGGACGTCTCGGGTTCGGCGGTGAGCGCCCGGTCGGTCAGCGCGTACCGGACGTCGACCACGGTGGTCTCGTTGACCAGGTCGAGCCGCTGGACGGTGACGGCGTGCACCCGGGCGTCGAGGAGTTGTTCCAGGTGCGCGACGAGCGCGACATGGTCGGTGAAGGCCGATTCGAGCACCAGGATCTGGTGCCGGTAGTGCCGGAACAGCCGCCGGTGGTCGCCGAGGAACATCACCACGAGGATGAGCGCCATCATTCCGCCGCTGAGCCAGACCGAGGTGGTGCTCACCGCGCCGAGAATTCCCAGGGCGAGGGCCGAGAAATAGTAGGCGACCTCGTGCTGGTCGAGCTCCGTCGAGCGCAGGCGGATGATGGACAGCACACCGAACAACGCCATTCCCAGCCCGAGCCCGGCGCCGACATTGCCGGCGCTCAGCGCGCTCGCCACGGCGAGGACGCCGATGTTGACCCCGAGGTAGGAGACGACCAGGTCGCGTCGGCGGTGTCGGGGGAAGTAGAGCCCGAAGACGAGCAGTACCACTGCGCAGATGTCGATCGCGAACAGGACGAGCTGTGCCGACACGTTCGTTCCTCCTGAGTCGCCGCCAGGGGTGGAGCATCGCCCGCTTCTCCATACAGGCCCGGTCGAAACTTTCGAATAGAGAAAGAAAGTTTCGGGGGCCCGTGCGGAACAATAGGTGAACAACAGGTGTCGAGTCAACGAACAATCTGATACGCCGTCTTGCCGGAAATGGAACAAGCCGCCTGGTCGGGGCCTTTACAAGAGGCAGATACGTCGTCGTTTACCGAGAGTGAAGGGCGGCCCGGAGAAGGGCGCATCCGTGTGAAACTTTCACCGTCCCCGGGCCGGAAATCGGGAGAATGCGATTACCGGATGACTGGGCCGGCGGGGCGGACCGGCCACACCCGGAAGGCGGCCGGCGGTGCGGGACGTCCCCGCCCCCGTCCCCGCCCCCGCCCCCGTCCCCGTCCCCGGGACGGCGGCGGCGTCCGCGCCCCCGCGCCAGGCGACAGCCGCGAAGGCGGCACGGACCATATCCGCCCGCGCAACTGCGGCGATTATTCGGCGCATTCGGTCGCGACCGCGAATCGACTGGGTTCATACTCCCCGAGAAACTATTTCACGCTGAAAACTGCGCCGTTGGGGGCTGGGATATTCGTCGCCGTGGATGCGGGCGGCGCCGGTGCGCGAGACCGGTCACGCGGCCCGCCGTCCGCCACGCAGAACGACGGTGGTCGCTTCGTGGAGGGCTCCCGCGGTGTGCCGGTGCGGCCTGTCCGTTCCCTCACCTCCATGACCGCGCTGGAGTGCGAACAAGCACGTGCCTCCTTTCCCGGATGTGCGGATCGGGGTCGTCCACGAAGGGTTGACAGGCTCATATTCAGCCCGCAGACTTACTGAAACTTTGCAGTCAGCGGCTGTTCGGGGGTGTCGCGCACTGCCGAAAGACGGCTCGGAGAAAAGGATGCGTTTTCGTTTCCCGCTCGTCCGTGGCTGAGAAAGGTTTCAGTATGTCTTCAGGAGGCACGTCCCCCTCCACTGCCTCTGTCGTCAGGAAACGCGTTGTCACGCTGGCGTTGGGCGTCGGCTTTCTGGGAGGTCTCGGCATTCCGGCCGCCGGCGCCAGCGCCGCCGCCACGCCGAACCCCCAGGCGGTCGTCCAGCAGCAGGCGCCGAGCCTGCCCAGCGGGCGGACCACCTACCGGACGATCACGGACTACAACGACGAAATGCTGGCGCTGAGCGCCCGCCACCCCGGCCTCGTCAAGCACATCACGCTGCCGCACAAGACCCGCCAGGGCCGGGAGGTGTACGGCATCGAGGTCACCCACGACGTCGACGCCGCCGACGGCAAGCCGGTCCTGTTCATGATGGGCGTCCACCACGGCAACGAGTGGCCCTCCGGCGAGCACACGATGGAGTTCGCCTACGACCTCATCGACAACGACGGCAAGGACCCTCAGATCACGCGCCTGCTCGACAAGGCACGGGTCATCTTCGTGCCGGTCGTCAACGTCGACGGGTTCGTCATCAACCGGCGTACGAGCTGCGGACTGTCCCCGACGTGCGCGAGCAGCGCCGGCGTCGACATCAACCGCAACTACCCCTTCGGCTGGGGCAGCAACGCCGGTTCCAACGCGACGACCCGCGGCCCGGGGCCCGGCTCCGAGCCCGAAGTGCAGAACATCATGGACCTGACCAAGAACAACCAGGTCACCGTCCTGATCACGAACCACACCTCCGGTCACACCGTCCTGCGTCCGCCGCTGGAGAAGCGGGCGGGCGACACCCCGGACGAGGCCGTCTACGCCGCCCTGACCGACGCGATCACGGCCGAGAACGGCTACACGGGCATGAAGTCGGGCTTCGACTACGAGACGACCGGCGAGACCCCGGACTGGTCGTACTACGCGACCCGCGGCCTCGGGTTCACCTTCGAGATCATGAAGACCCAGTCGACCAACAACACCTACTCCGAGGTGATCGAGGACTACACGGGCACCGGTCGCTACGAGGGCAAGTCGAACCGCGAGGCGTTCATGGTGGCCCTGGAGTACGCGGCCGATCCGGCCGGGCACTCCGTCATCACCGGCAAGGCGCCGAAGGGCGCGGTCCTGAAGATCACCAAGGACTTCGACCTGTGGACCGCGCCGATCCGGCAGGCGAACAACGTCGTCGATCCGCCCCAGAGGGTCCCCACCCACCTGGAGTCGACGCTGGTCGCCCCGGCCAACGGCAAGTTCGCCTGGCACGTCAACCCGTCCGTACGGCCGGCCCCGGCCTACACCGAGACGGGCGTCGTCGCCACCGGGCCGGGCAACTTCATCAAGGAGAGCTGGACGCTCACCTGTGCCCGCCCGACCGGCGAGGTCCTCGAGACGGTGCACGTGACCGTCGACAGGGGCGAGCAGGTCGACGTGCGACTGCAGGAGTGCAAGACGAGGTTCAACGGCAACGGCCCGAAGAACTGATCGACCGACATCACCACGCAGCGAAGCCGGGCGGTCCCGACAGGGGCCGCCCGGTGGCGTTGCATCCGGCAGGCGCTTCGCGATTCATGAGTAAGGCGACCGGCCCGGCGCTGCCGGGCGGTGAACGATCACCAGGTCCCTCACGCCACGAAGAAGGGAAGTGTTCCAGGATGAGGCACGTCCCAGAGACCGGCCGGTCGCTCGCCGTGCTGGACGCCTCCCGGATCGTCGCGAACCTCCGGACGCTCTTCGACGGCCATCGCCTCTCGCCGTCACAACGCCGGATCGCGCGCTACCTGCTGGACAACGCGCAGGAGGCCGTCTTCTTCACCAGCGCCGACCTCGCCGAGCGCGTCGGCGTCAGCCAGCCGTCGGTCACGCGCTTCGCCGCCGCGCTCGGGTTCCGCGGGTTCCCCGAGTTCCGGGAGGCGCTGCGCACGTCCGTGTTCGGCGAACGGCCGCCGGCCGCGAAGGACGGCCACTACAACGAGATCCAGGAACTGGTCAACTCCGAGATCCGCGACCTGGAACGGCTGCGCGACGGCATGGCCGATCCCGGCCAGCTCCGGCGGGTGGCCGGCCGGCTGGCCAGGTCGAGCCCGCTCCTGGTCATGGGCCTGCGGATCAGCGCACCGCTGGCGCATCTGTTCGGCTACCTCGCCGAGAAGGTGCTCCCGGACGTACGCGTACTGGACGTGCCGGGCTCGATCCTCGAAGACCGGCTGAGCAGGGCGGCCGAGTCGGGTGCCGAATGGGTGCTCGCCATCGGCCTGCCGCGCTATCCGCGTGAACTGGCGGAGGGGCTCGTCTGGGCGCGGCGGGTCCGGTTGAAGATCGCCCTCGTCACCGATCAGCCGGTGGGCCGGCTCACCGACCTCGCGGACGAGGTCCTGCTGGCCCCGGTGAGCTCGGGCTTCGCGTTCGACTCCCACGCCGGCCCGACGGTCCTGTGCACCGCGCTGCTGCACACCATGCTGGACACCCTGGCCGCCGAGGGCCAGGCCCGGCTGGAGGCGTTCGACGACAGGGCCGCGGAGCGTCAGGTCTTCCTCACCGGCTGACGCGTCAGGGCGTCGAGCAGGCCGGGGAACACCTCGTCCATCTCGGCGCGGCGCAGGGAGTTCATCCGCGACGTCCCGACGTAGTACTGCCGGATCAGGCCCGCCTCGCGCAGCACGTTGAAGTGGTGGGTGGCGGTGGACTTGCTGACCGGGATGTCGAAACCCCCACAGGGGATGTCCACGCCGGAGGCGTCGAGCTGCGCGACGATGCTCCGGCGTACCGGATCGACGAGGGCCTCCAGCACCTGCTGGAGGTCGAACTGTGACGCCTCTGGATGCGGCGGCGTACGTCCCATGGCCCTCATAGTACGACATCCATCAAAGTTTGACAGCGATCGTACTTTCGCCGCACAGTGAACCCGACATGGCGGACAGTGATCACGACGAGCAGAGGGCGACGACATGTCGAAGACTGTGCGGTTCCACGAGATCGGCGGGCCCGAGGTGCTGCGGCTGGACGACCTTGAGCCGGGGGAGCCGGGGCCGGGCGAGGTGCGGATCCGGGTGGAGGCGATCGGCGTCAACAGGGCCGAGATCCTGTTCCGGCGCGACCGGTACATCGAGCCGGTGAAGCATCTGCCCGCCACGCTCGGCACCGAGGCGGCCGGTGTGGTGGAGGCACTCGGCCCGGAGGTGGCCGGTTTCGCGGAGGGTCAGGCGGTCAGCGTCCTGCCGGGCTTCTTCTCCCAGAACGACTACGGCGTCTACGCCGAGCGGACGATCGTGCCGGCGTCCGCGCTCCTGTCCCGTCCCGACGGGGTGGACGCGGTCACCGGTGCGGCCGTGTGGATGCCCTACCTCACGGCCTACGGCGCCATGGCGGAGGTGGCCGGGACGCGGGCGGGCGACGTGGCGGTGATCAACGCGGCGTCCAGCAGCATCGGCCTGGCCGCGATCCACACGGCCAACCGCATCGGGGCCACGCCGATCGCCGTCACCCGCACCCGTGCCAAGCGCCGGCGGCTGATCGAGGAGGGTGCGGCCGAGGTCGTCGTCTCCGACGAGGAGGACGTCGCGGGGCGGGTGCTGGAGCTGACCGACGGCAGGGGCGCCGCGTACGTCTTCGACGCCGTCGCCGGACCGGGCGTGACGGAACTGGCCAGGGCCGTCGCCCCCGGCGGGACGTTGTTGCTGTGGGGCGCGCAGAGCGGCCGGCCGACGCCCTATCCGGGGTTCGACCTGGGCATGCCCGCGCTGAACATGCGCACGTACACGGTGCTGGAGATCACCAAGGACCCCGGGCGGATGCGCCGGGCCGTCGCCTTCGTGGCCTCGGGCCTGCGCACGGGCGCCTTCCGTCCGGTGGTGGACCGCCTGTTCCCGCTGGAGGAGGTCGCGCAGGCCCACCGGCACATGGAGTCCGGCACCCAGATCGGCAAGATCGTGCTCACCGTGCGCCAGTGAACCTCGCACGGGCGAACCCCGAGCTGCCTGCCCGTGTCGGTCACGGTGTTGTCCACGATCCCAAGGCCAGAACCGCAACCTGCACCGTGCCTACGCCGAGGCCGAAGGCGGCGAGGTGGATCTCCTCGCCGCCTTGGCCGACGCCATGACCTGGCGCGGCGGGCCGCTGCCCGCTTCAGTCTGAAGCGGGTGTCACGACCAGCCCTGCAGGCCGGCTCCGTACGGGTAGAGGGGGTTGCCGTAGGTGGTGGGGACGGTCTGGCCCGCGTCGATGCGGGCCCGGATCTCCGACCGCTGGGCGGCGGTCGCGCCCAGGTCGTAGGGGAGGTTCCAGTCCTCGACGGCGTCGGCGAGCACGTCGCCCCCGCCCGGCTTGAGGATCTGGTCGAGGCTGCGCGGGAGCTGCCACGGCAGGCGGCCGCGCGGCGTGTAGTCGCCGAACAGGAGGCTCGCCGTGGCCGGGCCGACCTCCTCACCGCCCCGGTACGTCACCACGATGGCGTCGGCCAGGCCGTTCCACTCGCTGATGACGATGGGCCGGGGGAGGGTCAGCACGACGACCACCGGGATGCCCTGGTTCTTGAAGTTCTGGATGACGGCGAGCTGGTCGGCGGGCAACTGGGGTTGCTCCTTCACCCAGGCGGTGGCGTGCGTGTAGGTGGGCTCGCCGACCGCCACGATCGCGAGCTTGGGCGAAGGCCCGGTGTCCTGGTAGACGTTGACGCCCGCGGTGGCCGCCCGCGCCTTGACCGCGTCGAGGACGGTCTGCGAGCCGTACTCCTGGTGGAAGAAGCTCGTCCAGATGCAGCAGGCCGATCCGTCGGTGGCCCGCGGACCGGCGACCACGACGTTGTCGCCCGCCTTGAGCTTCAGCGGCAGCACGCCGTTGTTCTTGAGCAGCGTGATGGACTCCCGGGCGGCCTGGTTGGCGAGCGCGACGTACGACGGCTGGTGGAAGCGGTAGGGACCGTTCACCGGGTCGCCGTACGGGTGCTCGAACACGCCGAGCGTGAACTTCAGGCGCAGGATCCGGGTCACCGCGTCGTTGATGCGCGCGATCGGGACTCCTGCGAGGAAGGTCGCCATGGTGAACCCGGTGGCTCCGGGATCGGCTCCGCCCATCACGTCGGAGCCGGCGTTCGCGGCCTTGACCCAGACCGACGACGGCAGCCAGTCGGTGGTGATGAGACCGGTGTAGCCGAGGTTGCCCCGCAGGTAGTCGAGGATCGGCTTGCTGTCGCCCGCGCCCGAGCCGCCCGGGTCGAGGTAGGAGCTCCCGGCGTATCCCGGCATGATGTTGACGGCGCCTGCCTCCATCGCGGCCCTGAACGGGATCATGTGGTACTTGATCGTCACCGCGTCGTAGGTGATCCCCGCCTCGCCGCCCGCGCCCTCGCCCGGCCAGTGCTTGACGGTCGCCAGCACGGAGGCGGGGTTGAGCTCGGGGCCGCCCTGGAGCCCGGCCACCAGCGCGCGGACCTGGGCGGCCGCGACGTCGGCGTTCTCGCCGTTGCCCTCCTGGATGCGCGGGTAGAGGACCTTGGTGCCGACCTCGGCGAGCGGGCCGAGCACGCCGCGCGCCCCGACCTCCAGCTCCTCGCGGCGCTGCATGTCGCCGAGCTTGTAGTCGAGCGCGTAGTCCTTGCCCGCCGCGAGCGTGCTCTGCAGCGGGTAGGTGGTCTGGTATCCGGCGATGGTGTCGCCCGCAGAGACGGGCGGGATGCCGAGCCGGGTTCCGGACGCGCTCAGCAGCACGGCGTGCAGGTCGTTCGGCAACGCCGGGCCGAAGTGCCAGCCCGAGAGCGGGTAGGTCTGGGCGTTGTAGAACATCTGGTAGGCCTTCTCCTCGGGGGTCATCCTGCCGAGAAGGTCGTTGACGCGGGTTTCGACGGGCAGCCGCCAGTTCTCGTACGGCTCGATCGTGCCGTTCTTGTTGAGGTCGCGGGCGCCGTTGACGACCGGGACGCCGTCGGCGACCTGCTCGATGTCGGGCAGGTAGAGGCTGAAGGTGCGGATGTTCGACGTCGTCCTGGCACCCGAGCCGCTCACCGCGACGACATACCACTTGTACGTCCACCGGTCGGGGATGTCCCAGGTGGGCGTGTAGCTCGTGCCGGTCGGCTCGGCGACCTTGGTGTAGAGGTCGATGAGGTTGCCCGATGTGGTGAAGTCGTAGTCGGTGCGGCTGACGTTCAGCCAGACCTCGTAGCGCACCGCGCCGGAGACGGCCGCCCAGGAGAACGCGGGCCGCCGGGTGTCGGTGACCATGGCCTTGTCGGCGGGGGCGGACAGCGCGAACTGGCCGGTGGTCGCCGGGGCCTTGGCAGGCGGGGACAGCAGGGGCGCGGTCGTGGCCGCCGTGTCCACGGTGCCGAAGACCTGGAACTCCCACAACGAGTAGCCGTAGCCCGTCGCCCGGGCGGTGCCGACGAATCGGACGTAGCGGCCGTCGCCGGTGACGTTCAGGTTCTCGACGCCGCCCCTGCCGCCGGCCGTGGTGTAGATCGGCGTCCAGGACGTGCCGTTCGCGGAGACCTCGATCCGGTAGCCGGTGGCGTACGCGGACTCCCAGTTGAGCGTGACGCCGGTGATGTGCCCCGCTCCGCCGAGGTCCACCCGCAGCCACTGGTCGTCGGAGTACTGGCTCGACCAGCGGGTCGTCGTCCGCCCGTCGAGCGCCGCCGCCGGAGCGTTGCCGCCCTCCCAGGACGACGCCGTCACCTGCTTGTACGCCGAGATCGGCGTGCCGCCCGGCGGTGGGTCGGTGGTGCCGCCGCCGCTCGTGTGGACGGCGAACTCCCACAGGGAGTAGCCGTAGCCGGTGGCGCGGGCGGTGCCGTACAGCCGGACGTAGTGGCCCGAGCCGGTGACGTCGAGGGTCTGCGTGCCGCCGGTGCCGGTGGTGGTGGAGTAGAGGTCGGTCCAGGTGGAGGCGTTGTCGGAGACCTGGATCTTGAACGATGTGGCGTAGGCGGCCTCCCAGGTCAGGACCACCTTGCAGATCGTCTTGACGGAGCCGAGGTCGACCTGGAGCCACTGCGGGTCGGCGGCGGCGCTGGACCAGCGGGTGCCGGGGTCGCCGTCCACCGCCGCGGACGCGGGCGTCCCGGCGTTCTCGGTGGACGAGGCGGTCGCGGGCCTGCCCTGGGCGGCGTCGGGGCCGGCGCAGCCCGAGGACGTGCCGGTGGTGCCGTAGACCTGGAACTCCCACAGGGAGTAGCCGTAGCCGGTGGCGCGGGCGGTGCCGTACACGCGGACGTAGCGGCCCGAGCCGGTGACGTCGAGGGTCTGGGTGCCGCCGGTGCCGGTGGTGGTGGAGTAAAGGTCGGTCCAGGTGGAGGCGTTGTCGGAGACCTGGATCTTGAACGATGTGGCGTAGGCGGCCTCCCAGTTGAGGGTGACCTGGCTCAACGCCGAGGTGGCCCCGAGGTCCACCTGGAGCCACTGCGGGTCGCCGAACGCGCTGGACCAGCGCGTTCCGGTGTTCCCGTCGACGGCGGCCGACGCCGGTGTGCCGGCGTTCTCGGTGGACGAGGCCGTCGCGGTCTTGCCCTGCGACAGCAGGACGGGCGCGGCGTGCGCGGGCCCGGCGACGATGCTCGCGAGCAGCGCCAGCGCCACCGCCAGGACGAGAGCGAGCCCGTGCCGGAATGGAAGGGTGTGCTTCATGGCGTCTCCTGCCTGCGCTACCAGCCGACCGCGACCAGCAGCCACTGCGGGTCGCCGTGCGAGATGAACGAGGACTGGCCCGCGTAGTCGTCGTAGGGGAAGCCGTAGGCGAGCTTGCCGATCGCGTGGTCGTGCCAGAACTTCGCGTAGTAGTTCGCCGGCGCGGCCTTGTAGTAGTTCGACGCGTCCGACTGCTGGGCGTCGGACAGCCCGGCGACGTGCCGGTTCAGCGCCGCGCACATCTTCGGGGCCTCGGCGAGCGGGCCGGCGCACCCGGTGACCTGCGAGGTCGTCGCCGTCACACCCTGCTGGGCGGCGTAGCCGGTGAAGTAGTTCGCGTACGCCCCGCCGGGCTGGAAGATCGACGCGCTGCCCGGGGCCGGGATGCGGTACGGCGCCTGCACCTGGGCCAGTTGCTTGAACTCGGTGGGCACCTCGTCGACGAACCGCTGGAACGTCGCCGCGCGGGACTCGGCGAAGGTGGCGTAGTCCTCGCCGACCGCCACGTCGTACCCGTCGCGGGCGTGCAGGCGCATCGCGAGCTTCAGGCCGAACGCGTCCACCCGGGTCGTGTTGCCGTTGAACACCGAAGGCCCGACGGTGAACTCGATGAAGTCGTAGTACTGGCTGTTGGGGGAGCCGAGGTAGAAGTACATGCGGCCCGCCGTGTTGGCCGGCATGTCGAAGTAGGGCTGCTCGGCGATCGAGTGGACCTGGCCGTTGTAGCTCCAGTAGACCTGCGAGTCGGGGTACTGGCCGTTGGTCCTGTTGAGGATCTTGACCATGACGACGTTCTTGGCCGCCGGGATGCTCGAGGTGTCGCCCCAGAAGGCGTCGGGCGGCGGAGTCGTCGGGTCCGTCGAGCCGCCCGTGGTGTTCACGGTGAAGCTCCACAGCGAGTAGCCGTACGCGGTGGCGCGGGCGGTGCCGTACACGCGGACGTAGCGGCCCGAGCCGGTGACGTCGAGGGTCTGGGTGCCGCCGGTGCCGGTGGTGGTGGAGTAGAGGTCGGTCCAGGTGGAGGCGTTGTCGGACGCCTGGATCTTGAAGGCCGTGGCGTAGGCGGCCTCCCAGGTCAGGACCACCTTGCAGATCGTCTTGACGGAGCCGAGGTCGACCTGGAGCCACTGCGGGTCGCCGAACGCGCTGGACCAGCGGGTCGCGCTGTTGCCGTCCACGGCCGCCGACGCCGGCGTCCCGGCGCTCTCGGTGGACGAGGCGGTCGCGGGCCTGCCCTGGGCGGCGTCGGCCGTGCCGCAGGCGGTGCCGGACGTCGTGCCGTAGACCTGGAACTCCCACAGGGAGTAGCCGTACGCGGTGGCGCGGGCGGTGCCGTACACGCGGACGTAGCGGCCGGTGCCGCTGACGGTGAGGTTCTGGACGCCGCCGGTCGCGGCGGTGGTGGAGTAGACGTCGGTCCAGGTGGACGCGTCGGCCGACACCTGGATCTTGAAGGCCTTGGCGTAGGCGGCCTCCCAGTTGAGGGTGACCTGGCTCAACGTCGCCGTGGTGCCGAGGTCGACCTGCAGCCATTGCGGGTCGCCGAACGCGCTGGACCAGCGCGTTCCGGTGTTCCCGTCGACGGCGGCCGACGCCGGTGTGCCGGCGTTCTCGGTGGACGAGGCCGTCGCGGTCTTGCCCTGCGACAGCAGCGCGGGTGCGGCCGTGGCCGGCGTGGACACGGCCGCCGCTGCGACGACGCAGGCCACGACCAGGACCAGTGCGCTGAGCACGGCCGTCAGGGCGCGGCGCGTGGGATGGATCCTCGAACGCTGTCTCATGATGGCGATTCCTCTTCGGGGGGTGAACGGGGCGAACCCTGACCCAGAGAAT
The DNA here is from genome assembly GCF_006874435.1 of Microbispora sp. KK1-11. Classification (NCBI taxonomy): domain Bacteria; kingdom Bacillati; phylum Actinomycetota; class Actinomycetes; order Streptosporangiales; family Streptosporangiaceae; genus Microbispora; species Microbispora sp. KK1-11. Next base: position 163,464 of record NZ_VIRJ01000019.1, read on the forward strand.
GATCGCCTTCGATACTTAGGTCAATACTTGAATTTAGTGTGCGAGGAAAAGATCTTGACTCGCGAGGTCCACTGCCGCCGACGGAGGGAGTTGCCGAGGGTCTTCGGCCGGGAGCGCGTCAGAGCCGGCTGAACACGGCGGCCAGCGTTTCGATCTCCTCCGCGGAGAGCTTGTCGGTGAAGTGGCGGCGTACCGCGGCGTCCAGGGCGGGGTGCACGGCGGTGATGGTGGAGCGCCCGGCGTCGGTGAGGGTGACGATGACCCCGCCTGCGCGCTCGCGGGTGACGAGCCCGCGAGTGCTCATGCGGGTGAGCTGATGCGAGATGCGGGTGCGATCCCAGCCGAGTGACGCGGCGAGCTCGCTCTGGCGCAGGGCGCCTCCCGCCTTGCCGAGGTTGACGAGGATCGTCAGGTCCGGCTCGGACAGGCCCGCCGCCTCGGCGGTGTCCGCGATCACGCGGGCTCGGACGACCTCGTGGGCGCGCTTGAAGGCGGACCAGAAATCGACGGGCTCCGGCGCGGCGCCGGTCACGGCCTCGTTCAATGCCGAGGCCACTCCCTCTCGTGTTGACATATCAACATGCCTCTTCCTAGTGTTGAAATATCAACGCTAACAGACGGCCGCGTCCGCAGCGGCACTGTCGGCGGCGTCCATGCTTCTCGCCCCACAGGAGGCGCCATGCACACCCGACATCTTGGAACCGGCGGCCCTCGGGTCGCCCCTCTCGCGCTGGGCTGCGCCGGCATGTCCGACCACACCACCCCCGCCGACGAGGCCGACGCCATCGCCACGATCCACACGGCGCTCGACGCCGGCGTCACCCTCCTCGACACCGCCGACTTCTACGGCATGGGCCACAACGAGGACCTCATCCGCCGCGCCCTCCGCGCCGGCGATCGCGACAAGGCGCTCCTCAGCGTCAAGTTCGGCGGCCTGCGCGGCCCCGACGGAGCCTTCGTCGGCATCGAGGGCCGCCCCGCCCACGTCAAGAACGCGCTCGCCTACTCACTGCGCTGCCTCGGCAGCGACCACGTCGACATCTACCGCCCCGCCCGCCTCGCCCCCGACACCCCGATCGAGGACACGATCGGCGCGATCTCCGAGCTGGTCCAGGCCGGGTACGTGCGCCACATCGGGCTCTCCGAGGTGGGGCCGGAGACCATCCGCCGTGCCCACGCCGTGCACCCGATCTGCGATGTGCAGATCGAATACTCCCTGTTCAGCCGTGGTCCCGAGACCAACGGCATCCTGGACACCTGCCGCGAGCTGGGGATCGGCGTCACCGCCTACGGGGTCCTCGCACACGGCCTGCTCACCGGCACCTACCGGCGACCCGCCGGAGGGGACCCGCGCGCCCACTGGCTGCCCCGCTTCCACCCCGGCAATCTCGCCGCGAACCTCGCCCTCGTCGACCGGCTGCGGCCGCTCGCCGACGCGCACGGCATCAGCGTCGCGCAACTCGCCACCGCCTGGGTCGTCGCCCAGAGCCGCGAGCGCGGCACCATCGTGGCCGTCCTGGGCGCCCGCCGGCCGCACCGCGTCGAGGAGGCCCTGGCCGCGGCCGGCGTCGCCCTGACCGGCACGGACCTGCGCGCGATCGACGAGGCCGTCCCGGCCGGCGCGGTGGCCGGCACCCGCTACGCCGCACCCCTCATGGCTCTGCTGGACAGCGAACGCACCCCTGCGCCGTCTACGGAAAGAACAGGTCGCGAATCATGAACACATCCGAGTCACTCCTCGCCGAGCCGGCCCGGTCCGGGAAGCCGATGGGAGTAGGGATCATCGGACTGGGGGCGAACGGAGGCTGGGCCGAGCGCTCCCACCTGCCGGCCCTGCGCGCCGTCCCGGGTTACGAGCTGAGGGCCCTGAGCACGAGTTCGAAAGAGTCGGCGGAGCGCTCCGGACACAAGCACGGAGTGTCGCGCACCTTCGGAACGGCGGCCGAACTGGCCGCCTGCGACGAGGTGGACCTCGTGGTCGTGGCCGTGAAGGTGCCGCACCACAGGGAACTGGTGCGGACGGCGCTGAGCGCCGGCAAGAGCGTGCTGTGCGAGTGGCCGCTCGGCAACGGGCTCGCGGAGGCCGAGGACATGGCGCGGGAGGCGCGCGGCCGCGCGGTGCCCACCGTCGTCGGCCTCCAGGCGCGGTCGCACCCGGCCCTCGCCTACGTGCGGGATCTCGTGGCCGACGGCTACGTGGGGGAGGTGCTGTCCACGACGGTCGTCGGCTCCGGCGGCGCCTGGGGCGCAACCGTCGGCCCCGGCGATCATCACGTGCTCGACGCCGCCAACGGCATGACGCTGCTGACCATCCCCTTCGCGCACACCCTCGACGGACTCGCGTCCGTCCTGGGCGAGCCCGGGGACCTGCGGATCGACCTGGCGTCGCGGCGCACGTCGGCCGTGGACACCGGGAGCGGACGGCCCGTGCCCATGACCGCCGCGGACCAGGTGGTGGCCTCGGGACGGCTGCCGGGCGGCGCGGTGGCCACCTTCCACTACCGCGGAGGCGTTTCCCGGGGCACCAACTTCCGCTGGGAGATCAACGGCACCGAGGGCGACCTCGTCATCACCGCCCCGATCGGCCATCTCCAGCTCAGCCCGATCACCGTCGAAGGCGGCCGCGGGACATCCGCCGGACTCGCTCCCCTGACGGTGCCGGAGTCATACGTTCGCGTCCCGCGACTGGATCCCCACGCCGACGCGCCGGCCTACGCGGTCGCCCACGCCTACCAGCGGTTCCTGGACGACCTGCGCGAGGGCGGCACGCCGGGCGTGCCCGATTTCGCGCACGGCGCCGCCCGGCACCGCAGCATCGAATCCGCCCTCACGACGGCCTGAGCAGGAGAGCTCAGCCGCCGGGACGTACCAGGCCGCTCTCGTAGGCGAGGATGACGAGCTGGACGCGGTCGCGGACGTCCAGCTTGGCGATGGCCCTGGCGACGTGGGTCTTGGCGGTGAGCGGGCTGATGACCAGGCGCTCGGCGATCTCGCCGTTCGACAGCCCGAGCGCGACGAGCCGGACCACTTCCAGCTCGCGGGTGGTGAGGGCGTCCAGCCGCTCCCCGGCGTCGGGCGCGAGGTCCTGGCGGCGGGCGAACCGCTCGATGACGCGGCGGGTGACCCCGGGGGACAGGAGCGCGTCGCCGGCCGCCACGGCGGCCACCGCCCGGATCCATCCGGCGTGGCGGACGGGCGAGCGGGCGGACGAGCCGGCGGGGGCGCCTGTGGACAGTGCGTGCGGTGCGGCCATGCGGGGCCTTCCATCGGTCTTCATGAGGGAGCGGTGACTGACGACGCAACGCTAGGCGGGGGGCGCGTCTCGGTCGCGTCGTCCGGCCACAGGCACCTCGGGCCTGCTCCATCTGCGGTACGGCTGCTCCGCCGGGAGTAGTGCGGATCCGCGGAGACCTGCTGCGGACCGCCTGAAAAAGGAAGCGGGTGCCCCGCGACTCGCGTCGCGGGGCACCCGGGTGAATCGGTTCGGCGAACCGAGCCTCAGCAGCGCCTCAGCAGCGCCTCAGCAGGGCGTCAGCTCTTCGGCGCGCCGCCGTACTGGACGATCAGCGCGTCGGCGTCCCGCAGGAGCGTGGCGCGGACCTGGGCGTCGGTCACGATCTTCTTGTCGTCGACGGTCTTCTCGAACTTCTCGAGTTCCTTGACGATCTTGTCGTCCCTCTCCTTGCCCTTGTCGTCCTTCTCCTCGGCCTTGCGCACGCCGTCGAGCGATTTGTGCAGCTTGTCGGCGTTCTTGCCGGTGAGCTTCCCGGCGGCCTCGAATCGGTCGATCAGCGCTGTGATGTCGTCCGTCGAGGTGACGACGGAGAACTTCACCGTCTGAACGGTCTGGTTGCCGGCCTTGTTGACGGCGGTGACGGTGAGCGTGTGCTCGCCCAGGGCCAGCTCGTAGAGCGCCTGGACCGTGCCCGCGGTGAACGGCTTGCCGTCCAGCGTGCCGGTGACCGTCTTGACGCCGGAGCCGTTGTCGACGGCCGTCCAGCCGATCCGCAGGTCCTGGCCGTCGCCGTACTTCTGCCCGCCGGCCACTCCGGAGACCGCGACGGTCGGCGCCTTCGTGTCGATCTTGACCGTCACGGCCTTGATCTGCTCGACGTTGCCGGCCTTGTCGGCCGAGCGATAGCGCAGCTCGTGCTGCCCCTCGCCCGTGACGGCGACCGTCTCGCTGTACGCCGTCCAGGCCCCGCCGTCCATCGAGTACTCGATCTTCGCCACGCCGGACGTGCCGTCCGTCGCGGCCAGGGTCACCGGGACCGCGCCGTTGTGCCAGCCGTCGTCGTTCGCCGGGGCGAACGACGCGGTGGTCATCGGCGCCGTCGCGTCCACCTTGACCGCGAGGGTCCTGGCGTCCTCGACGTTGCCCGCCTTGTCCGTGGAGCGGTAGGCCAGCGTGTGCGAGCCGTCGCCCGAGACCACGACCGCCTCGGTGTAGGCGGTCCACTCGCCGTCGTCCACCTTGTATTCGGTCGTGTCGACCCCGGAGCCCTCGTCGGCGGCCTTGAGGGTGACCGAGATCGGTCCGGTGAACCAGCCGCTCGCCGGCTGCGCCGGGTCGAGGGCCGCCGTGGTCACCGGCGCCTTCGTGTCCTTCGCGGCGCGGACGAGCGTGAAGTCGTCCACGTCGAAGTCGGCCCCGGTGAACACCAGGTAGAGCTTCACGCTCCCGCTGGGGACGTTCGTGAGCGGCGTTGAGACGTCCGCGTACGACTCCCAGCCGCCGGTGTTCGGGACGGTGACGCTGCCGAGCACCGGGCCGGTCGGGGAACCGGTCCGGATCTCGAAGCCGCCGCTCGGGTTGGGCGAGGCCACCCGGGCCGTGAACCGGGTGACGCCGGTGAGGTCCACGCCGTCGTACGCCGCCCAGTCGCCGGGGTTGACGTAGCCGAGCACGGTGCCGCCGTGCGCGGGGGCGTGCGGGTAGGTGTCGACGCCCTTCGCCTCGGTCCAGCTCTCGGCCTGGACGGTGACGTCGCCCTCCGCCGGGCCGAGCTCCTTGATGCGGATGTTCCGGAACGCCACCTCGTCGCCGTCGCCGTGGTTCTGGATGCCCACGTAGCCCTGCTGGAGGGACCGCTTCGGGTCGGTGTTGGTGAAGTCGTTGATCTTCACGCCGTTCAGGAAGATCTGCAGGCGCTCGCCCTCCACGCGGATCTCGTAGGTGTTCCACTGCCCCGGCGGGTTGAGCGCGGCGTCCCTGGCCTTGAGGTCCGCCGACTGGAAGCCGTAGACCGATCCGGTGGTCTTCTCCGGGGAGTCCGTGGCGTCGATCTGGATCTCGTAGCCGTTGTCGACCGCCGACCACGGGTCGTCCGAGGCGGGGAAGCCGACGAAGACGCCCGCGTTGTCGTCGCCGCGCATCTTCCAGTCCAGCTTGAGCGAGTAGGAGTGGAACTCCTTCGCCTTGTACCAGAACAGCCCCAGGCCGCCGTGCGAGGTCAGGGTGCCGTCGGCGTTGGTGAACCCGCCGGGCCCGGCCTGCTGCCAGCCGGTGGTGGCGCCGTTGTAGAGCGTCGTGTAGCCGGTCTCAGGACGGCAGTCGGCCTTGAGGTCGCCCATGGCGTACCTGATGCCGCCGAGCAGGTGCTGCCGGAACTCCGGCTCGGAGAACGAGGACGCCGTGTGGCCGCCGCCCGTGTAGAACGACCGGCCGCCCTGATACTCCTTGCACCACGCGATCGGGTGGTCCTCGCCCATCCTGCCGCCCGAGTACGACTTCTCGTCGAGCGAGGCCAGCACATGCGCGGTGGTGCGGGCGTTGGAGCGGTAGTCGTACCACTCGTCGGTGCGGGTCCACGTCGACCCGAGGTGGCCGGTCGCCGGGTGGGCCCGGTCCTCCACCTTCACCGTCGCCTGCTGGACGGCCGGGTGCGAGGCGAACCACGCCCCGACCAGGCCGCCGTAGAACGGCCAGTCATACTCGGTGTCGGCCGCCGCGTGGATGCCCACGTAGCCGCCGCCCGCCTTCACGTACGACTCGAAGGCCGCCTGCTGGGCGTCGTTCAGCACGTCGCCCGTGGTGCTGAGGAACACCACGGCCTTGTACTTGGCCAGGTTCTGCGTGGTGAAGACGGCCGGGTCCTCGGTCGCGGTGACCTTGAAGCCCAGGTCCTTGATGGCCTGGATGCCGGCCGGGATCGAGTCGTGCCGGAAGGCGGCCGTACGCGAGAAGACCAGGACCTCGCCCTCGGCGCCGCCGCCCGGGGCCGTCGAGGTCGTCCACTTCTGCGCGTTGCTGCCGTCACAGGTCTTGATGACCATCTGCCCGGTGTTCGAGCCGTCGAGGCACTTGCCCGACTGCGGGTTCTTGATCGTGCCGTCCGTGCCGATCGTCCAGACCTGCGCGCCGACGTTCGCGACGCAGTCCCAGATCTGCACCCGCGTGCCGTCGGCGGTGCCGCCGTTGGAGACGTCGAGGCACTTGCCGAGCGAGCGGAGCGTGGAGCCGTTGACCGTCCAGACCTGTGCCCCGGTGTCGTTGCACTGGTAGAGCTGCACGTTGGTGCCGTTGGCCGGGTTGGCGCCCGCGACGTCGAGGCACATGCCGCCGGCGTTGACGATCGGTCCCGGGCTGCCGCCCGCGGGCGGCTCGGCCGTGAGCGTGAAGTCGTCCACGTCGAACAGCGCGCCGTCGTTGCCCTTGAAGAACAGGTAGAGCTCGGTCGTCCCGGCCGGGGCGTTCGACAGCGGCGCGGAGACGTCGGTGAACGTCTCCCAGCCTCCGGTGACGGGCACGCTCACCTTGCCCAGCAGGGTGCCGGACGGCGACCCCGCGCGGACCTCGATGGTGCCGCCCTTCCCGCCGGAGGAGACGCGGGCGGCGATCCCCTTGGCCTTGCTCAGCTCGTAGGGCTTGAAGGAGATCCAGTCGCCGTTGTTGATGTCGCCGACGGTCTTGCCGCCGTGCGCCTGGCTCTTGCTGATCGGGTTGACGCCCTGGGAGGCCCCGTAGTGCTCGGCCTGGCGGTGCCGCGGCTGCAGGATGTGCTGGGTGTGGGTGGTCAGCCCGCCCTTGTCGGTGTACTCGGCGTCGAACACCGCGAAGATGTTCGCCGCGTCGTCGTGCTCGCCGTCGACGGGAATGGTCAGCTCGCCCGAGCAGCCGTTCTTCGAGCTGATCTGGTGGCCGTGGCTGTCGTGGCCCAGCACGTAGGTCATCTTGACCTTCGTGCAGTCGACGTCGCCGTCCTCCGGGTCGGTGACCTTGATCGTGAAGGGGACCGAGTCGCCCCACTGGAACAGGCTGCCCGCGACGGGCGTCTCGATGGTCACGGTCGGCGCGGTGTTGCCCGCCGTGACGACCACGCTCGCGCTGCCGCTGTTGCCCGCGGGGTCGCGCACCGTCAGCGTCGCGGTGTAGGTGCCGTCCTTGTCGTACGTCTTGACCGGGTTCGCCTCGGTGGAGGTGGTGCCGTCGCCGAAGTCCCAAGCGTAGGTGAGCGTGGCGCCCTCGGGGTCGGCGGAGCCGGCCGAGGAGAACGTGACCGTGAGCGGCGTCTTGCCCGAGGTCTTGTCGGCCTTGGCCACCGCGATCGGGGAACGGTCACGGCCCTTGATGTACTCGAAGCGATACAGCGCCGAGTTGGCGTCGCCGTTGAAGTAGCCGGTGCCGTAGTCGAGCACGTACAGCGCGCCGTCGGGGCCGAACGCCAGGTCCATCACCTGCGTGCCGGTCCACGGGAAGTCGGCGATGTCGCCGCGCGTCCCGTCGGCCTGCACGTCGATCGCCTTGATCCACCTGCGGCCGAACTCGCCGGCGAAGAGGTGGCCGTCGAGGTCCTGCGGGAACTTGACCGCGGAGTCGAGCGCGGCGTCGTAGTGGTAGACCGGTCCGCCCATGGGGGACTCGGAGCCGCCGCCGAACTCGGGCGGCGAGCCGGCGTCGCCGCCGTACCTGATCCACGCGGGCTGGGCGGGCGGGAGCGTGCGCTGGCCGGTGTTGCGCGGGGAGGCGTTGACCGGGCCGCCGGCGCAGTCGTACTTCGCTCCGGAGGGGCCGGAGGGGAAGGTGAACGCGTTGTAGGTCTCGACCGGCGTGTTGGTGCCCGTGCAGTAGGGCCAGCCGTAGTTGCCGGGGCGGGTGACCCGGTTGAACTCGACCTGGCCGCTCGGCCCGCGGTTGGGGTCGGTGGTGCCCGCGTCGGGGCCGTAGTCACCCACGTAGACGACGCCGGTGGCCTTGTCGACGCTCAGCCGGAACGGGTTGCGGAAGCCCATCGCGTAGATCTCGGGCCGGGTGTCCGGGGTGCCCGGAGCGAACAGGTTGCCCTCGGGGATGTCGTAGGTGCCGTCCGGCTTGACCTTGATGCGCAGGATCTTGCCGCGCAGGTCGTTGGTGTTGCCCGCGCTGCGCTGGGCGTCGTACGCCGGGTTGCGGTCGGGCCGCTCGTCGATCGGGGAGTAGCCCGACGAGTCGAAGGGGTTGCTGTCGTCGCCGGTCGAGAGATAGAGGTTGCCGGCGGCGTCGAAGTCCATGTCGCCGCCCACGTGGCAGCAGATGCCGCGGTCGGCCGGCACATCGAGGATCTTGACCTCGCTGTCCTTGTCCAGCGTCCAGTCGGGCTTGACGGTGAACCTGGACAGCCGGTTCACGCCCTTCCAGGCCGAGAAGTCGGACGCGGTGGCCGGGGCGTCGCCGTCGGGGGTGTTGAGACGGGGAGCGTAGTAGAGGTAGATGAACCGGTTGGTCGCGAAGCCCGGGTCGGCGGCGACTCCCTGGAGCCCCTCCTCGTCGTGGTTGTAGACGTTCAGCGTGCCGACCACGGTCGTGTCGCCGCGGGCGTCGGTGCGCCGCAGCACGCCCTCGCGAGCGGTGTGCAGCACCGACAGGTCGGGCAGCACGGTCATCGTCATCGGCTCGCCCATCTCGGCGACACCCCTGGCCAGCTCCACGCGCTGGTAGTCGGCGGCGTCGACGGGCGCCGCTTGCGCGGGCGCGGCCGGGGTGAGCACGGTCAGGCCCGTGAAGGCCAGGAGTAAGGCGCAGGTCTGCGCGATCCGTTTTCTGGCGCGATAGGTCGGCCGCCTGGGGGGCATGGCGGAGCTTCCTTTCCATCGGTGCGGTGCGGTGCGGGCCCACTGCACGGCCGTGGGCACGCGTCCGCTTCACAAACCGGCCGCGTAGCGGTGATCCGCCCCGAAGGTAAGCGTCTTTTGAAGACTTGTGAAGATAGTTTTGGCAAAACTGCGGAACTTTTGCTGGGTTGTGACGAAAGTTCCGTGGGATGGCGGCATGCGAGCGCCCAGGCCCGGCGTCACCCGCCGTGGCCCGTCACCTGGGATCTACTCCCGGCCCTCGCCCTCCTCGACGTCCTCCTCGACGTTCTCTTCGAGGTCGAGGCCGAGGTCGAACGAGTCGAAGCCGTCGTCGTCGAGCATCGAGTCGAGTTGCCGGCGCGTCTCTGCGAGCTCGGCGGCGACCTCCTCCGACGGCTCGGCACCCGCCAGGGACTCCAGCTCCGCGAGCACGGCCCGCATCGCGGTGACACCGGGCGGCTCCGCCGTCACCCCGTCCGCCATGTCCCCGTCCGCCATGTGACTGTCCGCCATGTGACTGTCCTCGCCCGTCCAGTCCATCAGCCACGCGGCGGCGCGCAGGCACCGTACGCGCGGGACGACCTCGCCGAGGTCGCCCCACAGCCGCGCGGCCCGCTGGAAGGCGGGCAGCGCCTCGTCCGCCCTCCCGGCGAACTGCAGCGACTCGGCGGCCGACCAGGCCAGCTCCGCGTGCAGTTCCTTCGCATCGGGGTCGTCCTGCACCAGCCGCGCGGCCATGACGAACTGCTCGGCGGCCTCCCGGTGGCGGCCCAGCTCGGCCAGCGACCGGCCGTACTGCGCCCGCGTCCGCGCGACGGCCTCCCCCTCGTACGGGACCTCGACGCGCGGCATGACCTCCTCGAACAGCGCGGCGGCCTCGCCGTGCCGATCGAGCACGTGGTAGGCGCGGGCGGCGGCGAAGGTGTTGTGCAGCGTGTCCGGCTCGGAAATGCCGTCCCACCGGGCGGCCGCGGCGAGCGCCGCCCCCACCACGTCGAGTTCGCGGCCGGGCTGCCGGGTGAGCGCCTCGACGAGCAGGGAGCTCAGCCCCGCCGCCTCGTCGGCGGGCAGCAGCTCCCCGCCGTGCTCCAGGGCCGTCGACGCGTAGCCCTCGGCGCTCTCCGGATCCCCCTGATCGAGGGCGATCTGGCCGAGCATGCCGGCGGGCCGCGCGGCGAGCCAGGGCGTGCCCGCGTCGCGGTAGCGGTCCAGCGCGGATGTCAGGTGCGTGCGGGCGGCCCCGGGGTCGCCGAGCAGGAGGGAGATCCGGGCCAGCATTTCGTGGTAGGTGCCGGCCCGGCCGGTCCCGCCCAGCTCCTCCGCGACGGACAGCTCCGCCTCCACCCGGGCGCGTGCCGCCAGGACGTCGGTCTCGGCCGGCCCGTCCGGTCCGGCGAGCGTGCTCACCGCGACGTACGCCCCGGCCCTGCGGGCCGCCAGGTACTCCCCGGCGTCGATCGTCCCCTGGGCGTACGCGGCGGCGGCCTCGGCGGTGACGGTCTCCGCGAGGGCCTCGCCGCCGGCCCGGTCACCGGCGTAGGCCAGGGCGACGGCCGCCCCGGCGCGCGACTCCAGCGCGTCGGCCCGGTCGCCGAGCCGCTCGAACCGGTCGGCGACCGCCAGGAGCCGCGCGTACGCGGCGCCGGGGTCCTGCTCCATCGCCGTCCCCGCTCGCCTGAGCTCGACCCGCGCGGCCACCGGCTCGGGCAGCTCGGCCCCGGCGGCGCCGACCCGTTCCCACGCCTCGTCCGCGTGCGGGTGGCGCAGCGTGGACAGCCGCCGCGCCTCGGCGACGAGGTCCTCAAGCGACGCCTGTGCCGGGCGGGGCGGGACCGGGACGGCGGCCCCCGCCGTCGCCGGCCGCGGCAGCCGTACGGGGGAGCCCAGCGGCAGCCGGTCGAGCAGCGGCTCCCGGCTCAGCCGCGCCGCCACCCGCTCGCTCACGACGCGCGTGCCGTTGCGGGCGTCGTAACGGGCGCAGATGTCGCCGATCTCCCGCTCCAGGTCGCCGAGCGCGGCCCCCGCCGTACGGTCGCCCACCGGCAGGTCGTCGTAGCCGAGCGCGGTCAGGCGGCGCAGCAGCACGGCGGCGCCGCAGACGAAGCCGAGCCGCCGTGAGACCTCCTCGCCGTGCGGGACGAGCCAGGCGGCGTGCTCGGTGAGGATCTCCAGGCCGCGCGCCTCGTTGCCGGTGAGCGCGCAGAACTCGATGTGCTGCCCCACCGCCTCCCGGAGGGAGAGCGTGCGCCGGGCCAGTGAGTAGCCCTTCAGATGCGCGCTGCGCGCGTCCGCGACGCGGCCCGTCCGCAGCAGGGGAAGCAGGGCCTGCCCGAGCACCCGGTGGGGTTCCTCGGCGCAGGTCAGCTCGCCGTCGAGCAGCGGCGCCCACAACTCCAGCGCGCCCTCGTCGTCGCCTGCGGCATCCCGCCAGGCGCCCCAGCCGTTGTGTTCGCAGGCGTCGCAGTCGGCCATCGCGTCGTTCGGCGCGGCGATGGACGCCTCCATCGCGGCGGCGGCCGTCTCGAAGTCGCCGGTCTCCTGCGCCAGGAGCGAGCGCAGCGCGAGCACCGGGCGTGGGCTGTAGCCACGCTCCCGGTAACGGCTCTGCAGCTCGTCGAGCCAGCGGTGGGTCGTCTCCAGCGGCACGGCGGGGTTGCCGACCAGGCTGTGCGTCATCCACTTGAGCCGCCAGTGGATGGAGTAGGTCAGCGGGCCCAGCTCGGCCGGGAAGTCGTCGAGGAGCCGCAGGAGCCGTCCCGCGGCGACCGGCATGCGGTCGCCCTCGGAGGCGTACAGGTACGCGTCGATGAGGGTGAGCAGGACCTCGCCCTCCAGTGAGCGGTCGTCGGCCGTGCGGGCCTGCGCGGCGAGCACCTCCAGGCGCTCGGCCTTCTGCCGTCCCTCGGGCAGGGCCGCGCACTCCTCCAGGCCCGCGCGGATCGCGGCGGCGCCGCTCACCGCCCCTCTCCTTCCGGCGCGTCGGTCACGCTCGCCGAGGCCCAGCCGAGCAACTGGTCGAAGGCCCGGTTCAGCAGCGAGGTGTCCATCGGCCGCAGCGGCCGGTGCGTCATCAGCAACGCCTGGCCGTACAACGCCTCGACGGCGGTGACGAGCAGCGTGCCGTCGCGGATCGTCGCCAGTCTGCGCACCACCGGGCTGCGGTGGTTGAGCACGAGCTGCGCGCGCGGCGCGGACGACTTGAGCGCGCCGAGGATCTCGGCCCACAGCTCGTCGGACTCGGCGGCGGTCTCCGCGCGGGCGCGCTCGCTCCGGGAGGCCCGCGAGTCGAGGTGGAGGGCGGACACCGACGCCGGGGAGAAGGCGCGCAGGATCACGTCGCACTCCAGCGGGTCGAGCGCCGCGCGGGCCGCGGTGAGGAATGCGGCCATCGCCAGCTCCTCGCGGGGGTCCACCGGGTCGAGAGCCGCGGTGACCGCGTCCGCGTCCAGCTCCTCCACCGTCACCCCGGGCAGGACGCGGGGAAGCGCGGCGACCAGCTCGCCGTCGTAGGTGTAGCCGCCGTTGACCACCCCGAGGCCCTGGGCCGCCGCGATGCCGGCGACCTGCCGGAACTCCTCCACCGAGGACGTGACCCGCACGACCGGGTGCTTCCTGGCGAACTCGGCGAGCGTCACCTCGCCGTCGGTGGTCTCGAACCGCAGGTAGGGCAGCATGATCTCGAAGAGCTCGGCGTCGTGCCTGGCCAGCGACTTGACGCCGAGGGCGTGCACGGACAGGAACGCGGCCAGGCGGCCCGGCTCCTGCGCGGCCAGGCCGGTCAGCCAGTCGCGCAGCCGGGCGCCCAGGGCCTCGCGGACCGCGGCCAGCGTCTCGTCCTCGTACAGCCCCTCCCGTGACGCGGTGGGGCGCAGGGTGTCGGTGTCGATCACGCAGCGCGCGAAGAAGGCCCAGTCGGGCAGCAGGCCGGTGACCGCGTCGCCGAGCAGCATGCCCTTCAGGTAGACCCGGTGACGGCCCCCGGCGGCCGGGTTGGCCGCGTTCGGCAGGATGTAGGCGGCCCCCCGCACCCCCGCCAACTCCACGTCGAGCTCGACCACGTCGAGCGCCGCGAAGCCGAGCACCCGCTCGCCGTACGCGAGCAGCGCCGCCCGGCGCTCGGCCGCCGACCGGTAGGGACGGTCCCACACCGGAGGGCTGTCCGTGGTGCGGACCGTCCGCCCGCCCCCCGTCACCGTCACCGCGTACGGCAGCAGCGCGCCGAAGTCGCGGGCCAGGTCGGCCACGAGGTCGGGGGCGAACCACCGCCGCGCCCCCGGCCGGGCCAGCAGGCGCACCGTCGTCCCGGGGGTGCCGACGAGGGCGGCACGCTCGTCCGGCGAGAGCGTACGCACCGCGTACGTCCCGTCGGAGGTCGCCGACCATTCCACGCCCGGAGCGTCCGGGTCGCGGGCCGAACGGGTGAGTACCTGGATCCGCTCGGCCACGGTGAAGCAGGCCAGCAGGCCGATGCCGAACTGGCCGAGGAACTCCTGCCGGGCGCCTTCGAGGTCGTCACGCTTCGACGAACGGCCGATGGTGGCGAGGAAGCGGTGCACGTCGGCCTCGGTCAGGCCGATCCCCGGGTCGTCGATCCGCAGCCCGTTCTCCTCGACGGTGATCCGGATGTCCGTCGGCGCCGCCGGGTCCACCGCGAGCCGCGCGGTGACCGCGTCCACGGCGTTCTGCAGCAGTTCGCGCAGGTACACCCGGGGGCTGGAGTAGAGGTGGTGGGACAGGAGGTCGACCAGTCCGCGCAGGTCGACCTGGAAGGATCGGGCGTTCCCCGCTAAGTCGTCCGACATGCGCATGATCGTAGCGTCGCGCACCGACACGGAGGGGGAGCTCGCGGTCTTGGCAGACCGCCTCCGGGAGGCCGCCGCGGCGGCGCCGCACCGCGCGCTCGCCGACGGCGACCGCGTGCCCGCGCTCGTCATCGGCAGCGGGTACGGCGGTGTCGTGGCCGCGCTCCGGCTCACGCGGGCCGGCGTGGACACCCACATCGTGGAGATGGCCGGTCCTGGACCACCCCCGGCGCCGACGGCCGGATCTTCTGCGACATGCTGAACCCGGACGGGCGCGCCTACTGGCTGCGGACGAGGACGGCCCAGCCCGTGGGTCACCTCCTGGGGCTGCCGGTCGACCGGGGCATCGACAGGTACACCGGCGTGCTCGACGCGGAGGACTTCCCCGGCGTCCGGGTCTACCAGGGGCGCGGCGTGGGCGGCCCGTCCGTATCATCACGACCGATCTGCGGCGTCCTGGGTAGGGGCCCGGCATGATCTCCATGCCGTCGTCGGTGCCGTCGGGACGGGTCGAGCGTCCGGTGATGTACCACCGCTGGTCCGACATCACGTTCATCCACTGGAGATATCCGCCCGAACTCGTGCAGGCGTTCCTGCCGGACGGGCTCACCGTGGACACCTACGAGGGGTCCGCGTACGTCGGGCTCACGCCGTTCCTGATGCGGGACGTGCGGGCGCCCGGCCTGCCGCCGCTGCCGTGGCTGTCACGCTTCCCCGAGACCAACGTGCGCACGTACGTCAGGGACGCCCGGGGGAGGGGCGGCCTGTGGTTCCTGTCGTTGGACGCGGGGAGACTGCCCGCCGTGCTGGGCGCCCGGGCCACCTATCGGCTGCCGTACTACTGGTCGGACATGTCCGTGACCGGCGAGGGGGCGCGGCGCCGCTACCGCTGCCGGCGCCGGTGGCCGGGTCCCTCCGGGGCGCGCTGCGACGCGGACGTCGACCTCGGCGCTCCGCTGACCGAGGCCGAGCGGAGCGGGCTCCCGGATTTCCTGGTCGAGCGCTACCGGCTGTTCACGGTCGTCGCGGGCCGCCTCGCGACGGCGGAGGTGGAACACCCGCGCTGGCCCCTGCACCGTGCCCGGCTCGCCGGGCTGGAGCAGGGACTGCTCGAAGCGGCCGGCCTTCCCACGCCCGGCCACCACAATCCGCTCGTGCACGCGTCTCCCGGCGTCCCCGTACGGATCGGCATGCTGCGCCCGGTCCGCGGTCAGAGGGCCACGGTCACTCGTCCGGATCGGCGATCTCGATGATGTGCAGTGGATTGTCCAGGGCACGACTCGATTGCTGCCATTTGCGTTCTCGAAAGGTATTACGGCATTGAGAGACGGGACCCTGGCGGTGGCTGGGCCCGGAGGCATCGGTGGGTCAGGCGCCGGGCTCCTCGAAGCGGTCGAGGTAGGCGGCGTACCAGGCGCGCTCCTCCTCCACCAGCGCGTGCCGATCGGCGTAGACGTGGTCGAACATGTCGTCCACCGGAGGGTCCGGCATGGCGATGACCCCGTCGCGCAGTTCGAGCGCCATGCGGTCGCCCTCCTCGTCCACCTCGGCGAAGAACGCCTCGTCGGCCATGCCCTCCCGCAGCAGGTACGACCGCATGCGCGCGATCGGGTCCTTCTTCCGCCACGCGTCCACCTCCTCCGCGGGCCGGTAACGGCCCGGGTCGTCGGAGGTGGTGTGCGGGCCCATCCGGTAGGTGTGCGCCTCGATGAGGAACGGCCCGCCCCCGGAGCGCACGTGCCGCAGCGCGGCCCTCGTCACGGCGAGGCAGGCCAGCACGTCGTTGCCGTCCACCCGTACGCCGGGGAAGCCGTACCCCCGCGCGCGCTGGTAGATCGGCGCCCGGCTCTGCCGCCCGACGGGGTGGGAGATGGCCCACTGGTTGTTCTGGCAGAAGAACACCACCGGCGCGTCGAACACGGCCGCGAAGTTGAACGCCTCGCCGACGTCCCCCTCGCTCGCCGCGCCGTCGCCGAAGTAGGCCACGACGGCCGAGTCGTCGCCGTCCCTGCGAACCCCCATGGCGTACCCCACGGCGTGCAGCGTCTGCGCGCCGAGGACGATCGTGTAGAGGTGGAAACGGGTCTCCCTGGGGTCCCAGCCGCCGTTCGTCGTGCCCCGCAGCATGCCCATGAGCGCGAGGGGAGCGATGCCCCGGCACCAGGCGACGCCGTGTTCCCGATAGGAGGGGAACACGTGGTCGTCCTGACCCAGCGCACGGCCCGAGCCGATCTGGGCGGCCTCCTGCCCCAGGCAGGGGATCCACATCCCGAGCTCGCCGAGACGCTGGAGAGCGAAGGCCTCCCGGTCGATCCGGCGCACCAGCGCCATGTCGCGGTACAGCCCCCGATACTGGCTCTTCGACAGGTCCAGGTCGTACTCGGGGTGCGCGACACGCTCGCCTTCGGGCGTGAGCAACTGGACCAGATCTTCGGCCTCGTCCTGGCGCCGCACGTCGTCTCCTCTCTGACAACGGTGACCGCTGCCCGGCGCGCCGGGACCCCTCCTCGTCGACGGGTTCGTCGGCACCGTGCGCAGCCAATCATTGCGGCTGTGGGACGTGAGGGTTCACACGACGTGCCCGCCACGCCGATGAGCTGCGGTTTTGTTCGACCACCCAGTGACGGCGGTCAGCCGGCCGCGGCGGCGGGGCGCAGGCCCGCGAAGACGATCGCGAGCGTACGGGCCCGCAGATCGGGCTCCCACCGGGTGTGCAGGGACGCCTGGCACACGCCGATCAGCAGGGCCATGACCTCCGGCACCCGGACGTCGGGGCGTACGGCCCCGGCCTGCTGGGCCTTGCCGACGAGCACCTCGACGGCCTCACGCAGGGCGAGGACGGGCTTGGCGACGGTGACCGGGATGCCGGCCTGCGCGAGCAGGTCGACGACGGTCTTCTTCTCCGCGGCCTGCTCGACCGTGCGGGTGAAGAAGGCGAAGAAGGCGGTGGCGGGGTCGCCCTCGGCCGCGAGCGCCCGGGTCTCCTCGGTCAGCCTGACCGCGACCTCGTGCATGATCGCCTTGAGCAGGGACTCCTTGGTGGGGAAGTGCCGGAAGACGGTCCCGATCCCGACCCCGGCCATCTGCGCGATCTCCTCGGTCGAGGCGGAGGGCCCCTTGGCCGCGAAGACGGCCTCGGCGGCCTCAAGGATGCGCGTACGGTTGCGCCGGGCGTCGGCGCGCAGTGTCCTGGCCGGACCTCCGGAGGCGTCCGGCTCGGGAACGCGCTGGTCGTTCGGCATTCCTCGGCTCTCCCCACGCCTCGATTGACACACGCATTCGCCGCTTCATAGCCTGTAACCGAAGTGGAGACTCCGATTGTAGGTCACGCCGCAGCGAGGAGTGCAGATGTTCGAGAGGTTCACCGACCGTGCGCGGCGGGTTGTCGTCCTGGCCCAGGAAGAGGCTCGGATGCTCAACCACAACTACATCGGTACTGAGCACATTCTTCTTGGCTTGATCCATGAGGGTGA